>CALRLJ020000379.1:0-3832 GCA_943368635.1 Sediminibacterium ginsengisoli
TAAAATGCCTCGTCGGGGTCAAGCGGACGAAGGCCTACTTTAAACCTATTGTAAACTGGAGTGTTGGAATTCGCGCGCCGACAAACATAAGAACAACAAGACTTTCCAGAACAGGACACGCAAAACTGATGAATGCTGGCTCGCCTAAAGATCCTGACGGCACTTCGGGCAAGGACGCCGGCAACAAATCTAGAACGACTCTAATTGAGCGTTCGATCCCTTTGACAGATAACCGCATCCTCAGCCGCGACCTGTTCGTATCCTCGCGCGAGATCGTCATCGCCCATGGCGAGGAAAACTATCGCCTGCGGCTGACCGCTCAAAACAAGCTGATCCTGACCAAATGAAGACAAAAAAGCCCTCACATAAGCTCGCTGCTGCTCTGATTTTTACCAGCCTTTGCGGTGGCGCATTCCCGTTCGCAACCGCGCGCGCCGAAGGTATCGTGGTGCATGACGCGCGCGGGCGCGACGTGACCATCGGCAACACGTCGCGCATTGTTTCCATCGGCGGCGCGGTCACTGAAATTCTCTATGCGCTCGGTCTTCAGGACAAGATCGTCGGCATCGACACCACGAGTCTTTATCCGCCAAAGGCGCTCGCCGAAAAGCCGAACGTCGGCTACATGCGGCAACTCAGCGCAGAGGGCGTGCTCGGCCTCAACCCGCAACTGATCCTTGCGATCGAAGGCTCCGGCCCGAAGGAAACGCTCGACGTTCTGGACGCCGCCAAGATTCCGTTTGTCTCATTTCCGGAGACCTATACAGAGCAAGGCCTGATCGAGAAGATCAAGCTGGTCGCCCATGCGATGGACGCCGATACGCGCGGCGCGTGCCTGGCCGCAGCGGTCAGCAATGACCTCACCGAGCTGAAAAAGCTGCGCGACAGCGTCAAGCAACCCGCGCGCGTGATGTTCGTGATGTCGTTCCTGAACGGCCGCGCCATGGTCGCCGGTCAGCACACCGCGGCTAACGAAATCATCAAGCTCGCCGGCGGCGTCAATGCGGTTGAGGGGTTCGAGGGCTACAAGCCGGTCAATGATGAGGCCATCGTCGCGGCCAAGCCGGATGTCATCCTCTCGATGCAGCGTGGCCGCGAGCAACTCGATGCACAAACCGTGTTTGCCAATTCGGCGTTCGCGCTGACACCAGCCGCGGCAAAGAAATCGTTCGTCGCGATGGATGGACTCTATCTGCTGGGCTTCGGTCCGCGCACCGCCGCTGCTGCCCGCGACCTCGCGCTGTCACTTTATCCCGATCTCAACGACAAGGCTGCGGCATGGAAGCCAGCCGCTCTCTCCGTCGACTGCCATAAATAATGTCAACGGCTGAAGCGAAATCTGCGACGCCGCGCGCTCCCGCCACGGGCGTCTCGATGCGGCCTTCGGCACCTTTCGTTTACGCCGTTCTGATTGCCGGTGTTCTCGCCGTCGCACTGCTGGCAACCACGGTCGGCGCCGCCGGCATTCCCCTGCCCCGGCTGGCTGCAGCGCTCGGCTTCAACATCGCCAATGCAGACCCCGCCATGCTGGCGCGTGACGAACTCGTGCTTTGGTCGATCAGAATTCCGCGCATCGCAATTGCAGGCATGATCGGCGGCCTGCTCGCACTGTCCGGCGCCATCATGCAGGGGCTTTTTCGCAATCCCCTCGCCGATCCCGCGCTGGTCGGCGTCTCCAGCGGCGGCGCGCTCGCGGCAGCCTCCGCCATTGTGATCTCCGACAGCGCATGGGGCGCGAGTTTCCGTTTTATGCAGCTTGAGCTGCTGCCGGTTGCCGCGTTCGCAGGCTCACTGATCACGACAACGATCCTCTACAAGATCGCCAGCCGCGAGGGCCGCACCTCGGTTGCGATCTTTCTACTCGCCGGTCTCGCCATCGCGGCCATCGCCAACGCCGGCATCGGGCTTCTGGTGTTCGTCGCCGACGACCGCCAGTTGCGTGATATCACCTTCTGGCTGCTCGGCTCACTCAGCGGCGCAACCTGGCCGAAGGCCGGGATGGTCGCCCCCGTCACGCTGCTGGCACTGCTGGCGATCCCGCTGATTGCACGCGGTCTCGATGTGCTGGTGCTGGGTGAAGCCGAAGCGTTTCACACCGGCGTCGATGTCCAGCGGCTGAAGAAAATCTCCATCGTGTTGATATCCGCGATGACCGGTGTGGCCGTGTCGATCTGCGGCGTGGTTGGTTTTGTCGGCATCGTGGTGCCGCATCTGCTGCGGATCGTGATCGGTCCCGGCCACAGGATGCTGTTGCCTGCTTCGGTCTGCCTCGGAGCCATTCTCCTCATCCTCGCCGACACCATCGCCCGCGTGCTCGCCGCACCTGCCGAAGTGCCGATCGGAATTCTCACCGCGGCACTCGGCGCGCCGTTCTTCCTGTTCATTCTGCTGCGGCAGCGGGGGCTGATCGGATCATGACGGTGCCCGCGATGATCGAAGCCGACGCGGTTAGCATGAGAGTGCGGCAAGCGATACTGCTCGACAATGTGAGCGTGCGGATTCGCGGCGGCGAGACCGTCGCCATCGTCGGACCGAATGGCGCCGGAAAATCGACGCTGCTACGTCTTTTGTCGGGGGATCTGCGCGGCACGAGCGGAGCCGTCCGCCTCAAGGGGCGCGAACTCACCTCATACTCTTCGCGCGAACTGGCAAACCACCGCGTCATGCTGTCCCAACACGTCAATGTCTCCTTCCCCTTCACCGTCGAGGAAATTGTCGGCATGGGCGCGGGCGATCGCCCGCGCAACGTCGCAGCATCGTTGGTCGATGCAGCCATTTCCGAACTGGACCTGACGCCGTTCAGGCATCGCGAATTGCCGACGCTGTCGGGCGGTGAACAGCAGCGCGCACATTTCGCCCGCGTGCTGGTGCAGCTGGCTTGCGGCGAAGCGGAGCATGGCCCCGGTGCTCTGCTGCTCGACGAGCCGACATCGAGCCTCGACCTGCGCCATCAGATCAATCTGGTGGAAACCGCGAAGCGCCGGGCACGCACCGGCACCGCCGTGGTCGCGGTGCTGCACGATCTCAACCTCGCGGTCCGCTTCGCCGATCGCATCATCGTTCTACGCAAGGGAATAGTCGCCGCCGATGGCAACCCCGCCGAGACCATTACCGACAAGATGATCCGTGAGGTCTTCGAGGTCGAAACCAGCATCGGCTCCGAAGGCGGCCAGCCTTATGTTTTGCTCCAGCGCATGCAATAATGCCTGAATGCGGCGGCGCACGCGCGGCCGGTTGAGTTTGCAGGCCACTTGCGCTATTTCCTGTACAGCAGCAGTGCTGCTTCTCCTGCATCGCAACATCAAGGATCATCCGATGTTAAACATCGGATGATTGTCGCGGCGAATGGTCGCGTGCTACGCTTGCCGGATGAAGTCGCCGGCCAAACCGCGCCCAAAACAAGCCAGCAAGCTCGTCAAGCCCGGCCGCATTCAGGCCGTGTTGCGGACGCTTGGCAGCGAGATTGCGCAAGACATGATTCCGGTTGGCGCGACACTGCCGCCGGAGCACGATCTCGAAAGCCGCTTCGGCGTCGGCCGCGGCGTGGTGCGCGAAGCAATCAAGACGCTCGCTGCCAAGGGACTGGTCACCGTGCGGCCTCGGCACGGCACGCATGTGCGGCCACGGAGCGACTGGAGCCTGCTCGACCGCGACGTGTTGAGTTGGCTGATCAACGAAGACGCGCCGAACCGCGATCTGATGCTGGCACTCCAGGAAGTGCGCCAGATCATCGAACCCGCCGCCGCAGCACTTGCCGCCGAACGCGCCACAGCAAAGGACCGCAAGCGCATCATGGCCGCACTCGCGGCGATGGAAGCGTCTCACGACGTGC
>CALRLJ020000380.1:0-3822 GCA_943368635.1 Sediminibacterium ginsengisoli
GGCGGAGATCGTCGATGGCGAGCCGGTGAAACTTTGGAACGTGTGACATCTGAGGTCGCTCGGTCTCTGGATGGATTAGTGACACTTGAAATAGTCGAACGGCTCGCGGCACGCCTTGCAGCGCCACAGCGCCTTGCAGGATGTCGAACCGAACTCGGAAAGCACTTCCGTATTCACCGATCCGCATTGCGGACAGGCGACTTCCTGTTCGCCGAACAATGCCCGGCGTCCGCCACCAGCCTGCGGCGGCGCAATTCCGTATTCTTTCAGCTTCTGGCGGCCATCCTCGCTCATCCAATCCGTTGTCCAGGCCGGTGACAGAACCGTGCGCACTTTCGAATTGCGGATGCCTTCGCGTTCCAGCGCCAGCTCGATCTCCAGCGCGATCATGTTCATCGCGGGACAGCCGGAATAGGTCGGCGTGATTGCGACTTCGACCGCACCGTCGGTCACGGTCACGTCGCGCAGCACGCCGAGATCCGCGATGGTCAGCACCGGAATTTCCGGATCGACCACCTGCGCCGCCGCGTTCCATGCGATCTGGCGAAGGTCATGCGTGCTGGTGCTGCCGGTTACCATGTCGCGTTCGGGAAGGTTCGTTGCATCGATTGCAGTTCGCTGAGCAGATGCCCAAGATGCTCGGTGTGATCGCCCGAGCGGCCGCCCTTCTGCATCCAGTCGCTGGCCGGACGCTTCAGCGTTGCCACGCCGAGGACATTGGATACGGTCTCCGTCCAGCGGTCCCGCAGGCTCTCCGGATCGATTGCGACGCCGGAGGACACCAGCCCCGCATCGCTCTGGTCGGCGTGGAACAGCTCACCGGTAAATGCCCAGAGATCGTCGATGGCTGTCTGTGCGCGACGATGACTTTCCTCGGTGCCGTCGCCGAGCCGGATCATCCATTCCGACGTATGCCGCAGGTGATAGGCGCTTTCCTTCTCGGATTTCGCGGCAATCGCCGCCAGCGTCTCATCCCTGGAATTCATCATCGCGCGCCAATAGGGATCTGCGAACGCCGAATAGAAGAACTGCCGCACGATGGTGCGCGCGAAATCGCCATTCGGCTGCTCGACCAGCAGCAAGTTGCGATACTGGCGGACATCACGCAAATAGGCGTACTTGTCCTCGTCGTTGCCAGCGCCTTCGACCTTGGCCGCGTAGCTATAAAGCTCGCGCGCCTGCCCGATCAGGTCGAGGCCCATATTGGCCAGCGCCATGTCCTCTTCCATCATCGGCGCGTGACCGCACCATTCCGACACGCGATGCCCGAGGATCAGCGCGTCGTCAGCGCGACGTAGCGCGTACAGTACCAGCGGGCTTTCGGTCACTTTGATCGATACGGCGGTCATCACATATGCCCGACTTCATCCGGCACATCGTAGAAGGTCGGATGGCGATAGATCTTCGACATCGACGGTTCGAACATCATGCCTTTCTCCGACGGATCGGAGGCGACGATCGCGTTCGACGGCACGATCCAGATCGACAGTCCCTCACCGCGCCGCGTGTAAATGTCCCGTGCGGCCTGAAGCGCCAGCGTCGCATCGGCCGCATGCAGCGAGCCGACATGCTTGTGCGCAAGGCCATTGCGGCTGCGGATGAAAACTTCCCAAAGCTGAATATTCGGAGTGGTCATGAAAGCCTCCTAGGCTGCAACCGCAGCCGCGCGGCGCGCCTGCTGCTTCTCGGCATAAGCCACTGCCGCTTCGCGCACCCATGCGCCCTCGTTGTGGGCCTTGCGGCGCGCGGTGATGCGATCGCGATTGCACGGGCCGTTACCCGACAACACCTGCTTGAACTCGTTCCAGTCGATGGCGCCGTAATCCCAGTGGCCGGTCGCCTCATTCCATTTCAGGTCGGAATCGGGAATGGTCAGGCCGAGATACTGCGCCTGCGGCACGGTGGCATCGATGAACTTCTGGCGCAGGTCGTCGTTGGAAAAACGCTTGATCTTCCACTGCGTCGATTGATCGCCATGCTGGCTCAACTGATCCGGCGGACCGAACATCATCAGGCACGGCCACCACCAGCGATCCAGCGCATTCTGCGCCATCGCCTTCTGGTCTTCGGTGCCCTTCGACAGCGTCACCATGATTTCGTAGCCCTGCCGCTGATGGAAGGATTCCTCCTTGCAGACGCGGATCATCGCGCGCGCGTACGGGCCATAGGAGCAACGGCAGAGCGGGATCTGGTTCATGATCGCCGCGCCATCGACTAACCAGCCGATTGCGCCGATATCGGCCCAGGTCGGCGTCGGATAATTGAAGATCGAGGAATACTTCGCCTTCCCACTCAACATCGCACCGACAAGTTCTTCGCGCGAAGTGCCGAGCGTCTCGGCAGCGGCGTACAGATACAGCCCGTGGCCGCACTCGTCCTGAACCTTGGCCAGCAGTGCGGCCTTGCGGCGCAGCGTCGGCGCGCGGGTGATCCAGTTGCCCTCCGGCAGCATGCCGACGATTTCGGAATGGGCGTGCTGGGAAATCTGCCGCGTCAGCGTCTTGCGATATGCAGCCGGCATCCAGTCGTTCGGCTCGATGCGATCGTCGGCATCTATGCGAGCCTGAAAATGCGCGGCGCGTTCGGCGTCCTCGATATGAACGACCTCGGCTTCGGATGAATTGAGTGCCTGTGTGTACATCGCCGTTTCCTCCGGGAGACGCCGATTAATATATAACAAGAATAACTCTGAGCAAGTTATTTTTGTAACGTATTGCGCTGCACGTCGGAGAACCGCCGCCCGAGTTCCGGTCCCGGCGGCCGCAAGGAACCCGTCACGCTCTCCCCATGCGCATCCAGCCAGGATTCGGAAGCCGGCAGAAGCGCTTGATACAGCCGGGCACAGAACTTCCGGGCTTCGAGTGCCGGCCATGCCGGCGGCAACAGCGGCGCGGGCAGCAGCGGATCGCGCAGGATCACCCGGCGGTAATGATGAATCAGGAGAATTCTCGCGAGAATGGCATCCGATGGGTCGAGCTTGCCGGCGTCGCCGATCCAGCCCTCAAGGGGCGCGAAGGTCTTGATGAACTCGCGATACGAGTCGGCGGTTCGCTCCAGCGACCAACTCGCTTCGACCAGCCGCCGTCCGGTGGCATCGTCCGCCGACACCTCCAGCCGGATCGCACCTTCGGCAACCGGAGGCGCCGGCACATCCGACGGCGCGACCCACACGCCGGGCATCGGACTGCCAAAGCCCGCCTCGGTCAGGGCGGTCCGCGATGCGTCGCGGTCCGCGCCGTTTCCGATCAGCAAAAGCTCGAAGCGTCCGGACCAGTCCGAAGCATGCGGATTGTAGACATGCTCCACGGCGGTCTCGAAACGCTCGCGGCCGCTCTTTGCCAACTTGTAGAAACTCTTCCGGCCCACCTTGTCGCGATCGAGCCAACCGTCGGCGGCAAGCCGGGACACGGCCGTGCGGACCACGCCGCCGTCTGTCCCAAGCATGTCGAGGAATTGCAGCAGCGTGCCAAGCCATACCGATCCGCCGCGCGGCAGGATGGCGTCGCCATAGAAGGTGATGATGAGCGATCCGGTGCGCGAAGGCTCACGCTTGAATCGGCTGACGATGCGGGAAAGCGACGGGTGACTCATGGAGGCGCAGCATAATGCATTCCGGCGCACGGGCGAGCCCCGATCCGAAAGCCTTGCGCGGCGATCTATCCATATTCAGATGGAAAGTAGGATTAGGTGAGTAAGGCTTGGTTTCGATATTTGAGATAAATCACTTAATCTAAAACATTAAGAAGCCAATGGCGCAAAGTACGGATGACTTGCTCCTCAGCGAGCAGCTGTCACGGCGATCAATCCAGCCAGAATCTGAAT
>CALRLJ020000381.1:0-3805 GCA_943368635.1 Sediminibacterium ginsengisoli
GTGGAAAACGGTCGACGCCGAAATCGACCTGCGCCCCGGCGGTATCTTCCGCACCGTAATGCGCTCTCCCGAAGGGCAGGACATGACCAATATCGGCTGCTGTCTCGAAGTCGTGCATCAGCGCAAGCTGGTCTTTACCGACGCGCTGCTGCCCGGCTTCCGGCCGCACGATAACGGGTTCTTCACCGGCATTGTTCTGATGGAACCGGTCAAAGGCGGCTCCAAATACGTCGCCTGCGCGATTCACAAGGACGCTGCGGGCAAGAAAGCCCACGAGGAGATGGGCTTCCATAGTGGCTGGGGCACCGCGCTCGATCAGCTGGTCGCCTACGCCAAGACGCTGGCGTAAAGACGCTGGCTTAAAGACGATGACCTGGGGGGCGTTCGTTCCCCTGGCTATCATCGGTCATTGCGAGCGAAGCAATCCGGCTTTCTCCATAAGGTGGATTGCTTCGCTGCTCGCGATCACAGCTTGAACCGCGTTGTTCGAACGCCTCACCGCCCCGCGAGACGGTCCGCGAAATAGCCGATGGTCTTGCGATAGATGGTCGCGCGATTCCATTCGCGCATCGCCTCGAAGTTGGCCGTGCCCTCGCCGTAAGGCTGACCGCCTTTGAAGCCTGCGGTCCTGAGCAGGTTGGCCGTGGAGGCCAGCACGTCCGGGATGCTGTGGCGCAGATCGACATGGCCGTTGCCGTCGAAATCGACGCCGTACTTGATATAGGACGACGGCAGGAACTGGGTCTGGCCGAGTTCGCCGGCATAGGCGCCGATCAGATCGCGCAACGGCAGGTCGCCGCGCTGGAGGATCTTCAGCGCCGCCAGCAGTTCGCCCTGGAACAGTTCGGTGCGACGGCAATCATGCGCCATGGTCGTCAGCGTGCGGATCACCGGCATCTTGCCGATGTCGCCCTTGCCGAAATCCGACTCCAGTCCCCAGATCGCCACAATAATCTCGGGCGGCACGCCGAAGCGCTGCTGGATGCGCGACAGCAGCGACGCATGACGCTGCAGCATCGCCTTGCCGGTGTTGATGCGGCCAGCACCGACCCGCGTCGAGACATACTGCTCGAAGGTCTTGTTGAAGGTGCCGCGCTGGCGGCGGTCGAACGACAGCACCGCCTGATCCTGCGTCACGCCCGCGAACGCCTGAGAGATCACGCTCTGCGAAATCCCTGCGGCCGCCGCTTCCTGCGACATCGCCGCGACGAAGCTCTGGAAGTCGCCGCCGCAGCGCGCGGCAAAGGACGGTGTGGTGAAAAGGAGCGAGACGATGACGGCGGCGAATACGCGCATGAAGCAGCTCCGTGAGAGATTATCCATCAATGATGACATGGGATTCTGGTCCGAACAATGACGCCGCCGCGCCATCCGGCTCTGACGATGATGTGATGCCGATCAGTTGGGCGCCCCGCTCAAGGCGCGGTTGGTCACGATCTGGGCTGCGATGATGATCCACGGCAGCACCAGTTCAGGAACGAGATAGCCGAGCCAGACCGCCGACGGCTCCGGCAGGCCGACCTTGCTGATCGAAATCAGGCGGCCGATGCCGCCGATAAACACCGTGAGCGCGAGCAGGAAAATCAGCGTGTTGTGCTGCCGGATGGTCGCCGCGACCCACAGCCCGGTGACGCCGGACATCAGATAGATGCCGCCCATGAAGCGATGCACATTGTCGAGCCGTGGCGAAGTTTCGGGCTGGCCGAGATACATCTGTAGCGACCCGCCGAACACAGCGATGGCGCCTGCCAGAAACAGGCAGATCTGGACAACACGCTGACTGAGCAACATCGGTTCGGTGGCGGTCATGGAAAATCTCCCGGTTTGAAATCGGCTTTGTAAAATCGCACCAACTATAGCATCTGGACGTGCGGAAACCGCCCTGTTCTTTACGGCGCGGGCGCGCCAACGAGCTTCGCATTCCTTCCCTCAACCAAGAGGGTGCACGGAACGCCGGATGCTCAACGCATCCGCAGCCTCGTGCGCAAAAATAAAAAGCACACGAGTGTAGCCACCACGAATACGCCGAAAGCATCCGGCGTTCCGCGCGCAATGGTTTAACGGCTTGCTTCGTGCTCTCCCCGGCAACGGTCGCAACCTGACGCCGTCGTCTCCGCGGTACGTAACCTGCGCCCGGTCAGGCGCAAGCAGGGGCGGACCGGATTCCGTAAGGGACCACACGACTTGGGCCGTACGGGCAGCGTCGTCGTCAGCGTTATGGTGCGATGACTCACGCGCCCTTTGTACAAGGAACGCGCCCCGCCGCCTCACCTCGCGCCTGACGCTGCCGCGTCCATCGCATCCCGCCTCGCAGACCGTGACGATCGCGAGCCGCCCCTCTCAGTGAGGCGGGATGAATAGGAATATAATCAAGGAATGCTTGACTGTCAACAACGATCAGATTATTTTCCTATGTTGTTTGGAAAGGATCGAAATGGATGGGAAGTCAAAAAGCGCTGGCGTGTTTACATTATGAGTTGGCGACTCTTCGAGCCGATGTCAGCTTTGCCCGGCTTGTATGTTCGCTACAGATTAAATTCGATCCTGATCAACCGCGGGACGAACAAGGGCGATGGACCGATGGCGCAGGGACCAACGGTCCAAGCGGCGCGACCGATTTCAGTTCGGTTGGTCGAGGACTATCGGAATCGGATTGCTGGCTGCGATACAATGTCGACATGCTGCGATGCCAAGCGGAAGTCCGAGCACCTGCGCGTGCAGTTTGTCGATCTCAGGCGATGGAGCGCTATGCAGCGTGCCGCTCCGGCCGTTCCATTCCCCCTCTGAGCTTTTGAGGTCCTGCATGATGATGACCCGAATTTTACGTCTCGCCGATGAAGCCGAGACCTCCATTCCAGTGCAGGTTTCCACGCCAGTGCAAGACGACATCGATTGGTCATGCGCCTTTTCGATCGGCTGGCCCGACCGGACATTGGAACGCAGGGTATTCGGCATCGACGCCATCCAGTCGTTAGAACTGGCGCTGCGCATGATCGGCACGGAGCTATATGCGAGCGAGTATCACAAGGCCGGGCGGCTGATCTGGCTTAAGCCTGGCGCGGGTTACGGCTTTCCCGTGCCCAACCTCATACGCGATACGCTGGTGGGAGAAGATCGGAAGTTTCTTTGAGAAAATGCGGCTCACAAAACAAAAACGGCGGACCTATCGGCCCGCCGTTCTTATGTCTTGTCCTCCGCCTTCGCGGGGACGACATCGTGAGATGCGCTCAATTATCCAAGAAGCTCCGCAGCTTCCTTGACCGGCTCGGATGCTTCAGCTTGCGCAGCGCCTTCGCCTCGATCTGACGGATACGTTCGCGGGTCACCGAGAACTGCTGGCCGACTTCTTCCAGCGTGTGGTCGGTGTTCATGCCGATGCCGAAGCGCATGCGCAGCACGCGCTCTTCGCGCGGCGTCAGCGACGCCAGCACGCGGGTCGTGGTCTCGCGCAGGTTCGACTGGATCGCCGCATCGATGGGCAGGATCGCGTTCTTGTCCTCGATGAAATCGCCGAGATGCGAATCTTCCTCGTCGCCCACCGGGGTCTCCAACGACAGCGGCTCCTTGGCGATCTTGAGAACCTTGCGCACCTTCTCCAGCGGCATGCCGAGTTTCTCGGCCAGTTCTTCCGGGGTCGGCTCGCGGCCGATCTCGTTGAGCATCTGGCGCGAGGTGCGGACGATCTTGTTGATGGTCTCGATCATGTGCACCGGAATACGGATGGTGCGCGCCTGATCGGCGATCGAACGCGTGATGGCCTGACGAATCCACCACGTCGCATAGGTCGAGAACTTGTAGCCGCGGC
>CALRLJ020000382.1:0-3801 GCA_943368635.1 Sediminibacterium ginsengisoli
GCGCTTTGCAGCAATGCGCGGCAGCAGGGGCCAAGAACGCGATTGTTATTTCCTCGGGCTTTGCGGAGGAGGGCGGCGAGAGCGCCAGCATGCAGGCCGAGATTGCTGACCTCGCGAAGCGCACGGGTATGCGAATCTCGGGGCCGAACGCGGAAGGCTTCTATAATGAGCCTCAGCGCATCGCAGCGACGTTCAGCCCGACGGTGGATGTCAAACCTGACGCGCCGCGATTATTGGCGAGTCCCCGCCGCGTCGGCATCATCGCGCAAAGCGGCGGCATCGGATTTGCGATCTACAACCGTGCCAAGGCGATGGGCGTCGCCGTCAGCAATGTCATCAGCACCGGCAACGAATCCGATCTGGCTGCCGGAGAATTTCTCGACTACATGGCGCAGGACGCGAATACCGATGTCATCCTGATGTTCATCGAAGGCATCCGCGATCCCGAGATGTTTGTGTCCGCTGCGCGTCGCGCCGCCGAAGCAGGCAAGCCGGTGATCGTCACGAAAGTGGGCCGTTCAGGGGCAGGTGAGCGCGCGGCTGCGTCTCATACTGCGAGCATGGCTGGCTGGACGGCTGCGTACGATGCTGTGTTTGCCAAGTATGGCTTCATCGTTTCCAACGATCTCGACGAGGCGGGTACCATTGCCGCAGCATTTGCCACAGCGCCATTGCCGCTCGGGGATCGTGTCGCAATCGTCACCGTGTCGGGTGGTGCGGGGGCGTGGGTTGCAGACACGCTTGCTGCGGAAGGGTTGCAGATTCCTGAATTGCCCGCGTCGTTGCAGGCGCAGGTGCGCGCCCTGATTCCCTCCTACGGGTCGCCGCGTAATCCGATCGACATTACGGCGCAAGCGGTTCATAGCGGCGGCCTGCAGAAGGTCATCGAACTGCTTGAGAAAGCGGACGACGTCGACGCCATCGTCGTGGTGGTGTCGCTTGCAAGCGAAGCCCGCATCCCGGTCAAGAAGGATGAGATCAAGCCGCTGATCGATGCCCAGCGCAAACCGATCCTGTTTTTCACCTACACCTTGCCGTCGCAGTTCGCGCGAACGGAACTGGCTGCGTCAGGTATCATCGCGTTCTCCGGCCTCGCCGCGCTCGGCAGAGCGGTTAGCCAGCTTGTGAATCGCAGCCGGTTCACGCTTACTCATCGCGCGGAAGCTTCTTCATCGCGCCTCATACTTTCCGAAAGCGCCGTGCCCGAACGGCTCTCGGAGCATGAGAGCAAGGCGTTGCTGCGTGAGGCCGGAATTGCGATTCCGCAAGAGAGTCTGGTGCGGGACAGCACCCAGCTCGCGGCAGCGCTTTCGGGCATGGACTTTCCGCTTGTGATGAAAACTCAGTCGCGCGACATTCCGCACAAGAGTGAAGCGGGCGGCGTGCGGCTCAACGTCCGCGATGCTGATGAAGCCGCCGCAGCGTTCAGCGACTTGATCGCGCGTGCATCGAGATTCAAGCCGGACGCAGATATTCAGGGTGTGCTGGTGGGATCGATGGCGCGGCAGGGGATCGAGATGATCGTCGGCGCCGTCAACGACGCGACGTTCGGGCCGATCATGATGACGGGGCTTGGCGGCATCGCCACCGAGTTGTTCAGGGATGTGGTCTATCGACCGGCACCGGTGAGCGAGGCCGAAGCCGCCGCGATGATCGGCGAATTGAAATCGGCGGCGCTGCTGAATGGATTTCGCGGGGCGGTAAAGGCCGACACGGCGGCTCTGGCGGGACTGATCGCCCGAATGTCAGAACTTGCCGTCGCGCTGAAGGATAGCGTTTCAGAGATCGAGATCAATCCGGTCCGCGTGCATGAGGAAGGTGCAGGCGTCACCATTGTCGACGCATTGATTGTTGGAAAGGCGCCAGCCTCCGGTTGACGATGCCCGGCAAGTACCGCATTGCGCGTTGCGCACCTGCCATTCCCGCGCCGGACCGGCTTGAAAATCGCTGTTACGGACGAAGATTGGCCGCTAGATTGCGCGCAACAAAAGCCCAGCGAGAAGGATAAGAAATGGCCAAGGACGGATTGACGATCATTGTAACAGGCTCCGCATCGGGGCTCGGCGCGGCCTCCGCCGCATTGCTAGCGAAGCAGGGCGCGCGCCTCGTTATCAATTATTCGTCGAGCCAGAAGGAAGCCGAGCAGACCGCCGATGTGTGCCGGAGCGCGGGCGCCGAAGTGGTGGTGGTGCAAGGCGACGTATCGCGTGATGAGGATTGCAAGAAGATCGTGGCCGCTGCGGCGCCATGGGGCCGGCTCGATGGCCTGATCAACAATGCCGGCATGACCAAGCATGTCGATCACGGCAATCTTGACGGCCTGTCGGCCGAAGATTTCCAGCGCATCTACGCCGTCAACACCATCGGACCATTTCAGATGGTTCGCGCCGCGCGCGCGCTGCTGGAGACGGGGGCTGAGAAATCCAGCCGCAGTTCGGCGGTTGTGAATGTCTCGTCAATCGCGGGAATCGCAGGTATCGGATCGTCGGTGGCTTATGCGGCGAGCAAGGGCGCGTTGAATACCGTTACGCTCTCACTGTCGCGGGCGCTCGCACCGCTGATCCGTGTCAACGCGGTCTGTCCGGGATACATCGACACGCCGTGGTTCACCAAGGGGCGGGGCGTCGAGCAAGCCGCAAAGGTTCGCCAGACGGTGGTGGAGCAGACGCCGCTCAAGCTCGCCACTACGGCGGAAGACGTTGCCGAGCTGGTCTGTTTTCTCGCCAGTCCGGCGTCGCGCAGCATGACCGGCGAGATTGTGCGCATCGATGCTGGCGTGCATCTGGGCCCGGCGCTTCTGCCCAAGAAGACCTGAGAAAGAGAGCCTTGGAAGGCGCGCTTAAAAAAGCGTCGCTAACCGCAGGACGGCCGCCGTTCGACTGTTCAGATCTTGTTGCCGGGATCGGAGACGACACCCCGTGCGACAAGTCTGTTCCAGATGAACAGCACGATCAGCGCGCCGATGGTTGCGGTAATAAATCCCGCGCCCTGGTTCGGACCATAGTGCCCGACGGCCTGGCCGATGAAGGTTGCCAGAAATGCGCCAACGATGCCGAGGACCATCGTCAGGATGAAGCCTGTCGGATTATTCGGGCCAGGTGACAAAAGCCGTGCAAGAAAACCTGCGACCAATCCGACGATCAGAATATAGAGCATTGCTGGTGTCCTTCGTGCTTAAATTCAAGGAGCCGCTTGTCGGTCAACGTGGAGCGCGCAACATCGCTCCACGTTGGGTCATGACGCCGATCAAATCCAGCGCGAGGCTTCATGCTCGGTTGGCAGCCGTCCGTCCGGTGTCAGCTGATTGATGATGTCGGGCAACTGCTTTGAAAGTCCCGCAAGCAGTTCGTCGCGTGACAGGCCGGTCTGGGAGGTCAGGGTGCTGATCTGATCCGCTCCAAGTGCGGAGGCGAGATCGCCGGGTGAGATCTGCTTGTTCGGACCGGGGCTAACCCATGAATCCGCGGTCTCGGTATGGCCCTTGTCCTGAAACTGCTTGAGCAGATCGTTCAGTCCACCGCTGAGAACGCTTCCGGCGGCGCCGCCTGCCAGCAATCCTCCTAGCGCTCCGCCAAGCGGCCCCTTCATCAGATCGCCAAGTCCGCCGCCAAGTCCGCCTGTGCTGGCGGTCGTCGTTCCGGGCAGCGGTATCGGCGTGGAGGGAGCGGGTACTTTATCCGCCGGGCTGGCGCCGGACTGGCCTCCGCCAATGTGCTTGACGGCCTTGTAGGCAAGAAGAGCAAGGATCGCCATGGTCATCGGCGACATGCCGCCGCTGCTTTGGCCCGGTGCGCTTGGCTC
>CALRLJ020000383.1:0-3743 GCA_943368635.1 Sediminibacterium ginsengisoli
TCTTTTCGGAATGGAAGCTCGGCGTGTTCATAGCGGTCCAGCACAGCGATCTCGTCCTTATGCACGACAGCGAGGGTATCGTGCTCGATCCGGAAGCGTTGGGTCTGAAGACGGCGTCGCGGACGCTGATGGAGCGTGCGTTCCCCAAACCCGTGGGACAGCGCACGTCGCGATTGACCAGGATGTCGTTCGGGTCGCTCGACATGGCCGAACAAGCGATACGGACCATGGCTATGAGGACGCGCTCGTTCGAAACCACCTTCACTGATTTGCTCGATCCGAACCTCGTGCCGACGGCGGCTGCCGGCTTCGTCAGTGGAAAAGGCCGGTACATCGGATTTGCGACTGCCCGCTTCCGCGATACGAACGAACGCCGTGTTTCGATGTTGAAGTTCATCGGGTGGACACGCGCCGTCGCACGTGAACTCGCGACAACGAAGCAGCCCAGTTCGGTGTTTGGAAGATACGCGCTGATCCGAGACAACATAACTCACGCTGGCGCCGAACCGAAGACGATCCTGCTGAGCCTGTCGCGGGACGAACTCCTTGAAGACACTCCCTTCAATGCGGAGTCGAGGACTTTGGCCGCCGATCCGGATATCGACCACGACGATCTCTGCGCGGACATCGCGGCCGACGGGACGTTCCTTATCAAGGTCCTGGGCAAGGAGGTCGAGTGCAAGATCACATACGTCCCCGAGACTGGCCGTTACCGATTTCAAAGCGAACAACTCAACGAGCTGTTCCGCCGGCGGGATACAAACGACCGTACCCATACCCAAACCGCAAGCCAATGGATCACGGCCCAACAGAGCTTTCGGATCATGGTGGCTGAACCGAAGGTCGTCTACGCGGAGAAGAGATTCTTCGAGCCGAGGATCGCGCTCGCCCAACCCGATGGAAGCATACCGGTGCTCGACGAGGTTTACGCGATACCGCGGCTCGCCCACGCGAAGAGTGAAAAGGGCGAGGCCTTCTTCGGCAATCGTGGGCGGTGGCACGACGAATCGGTGTTCGGAGCGGTCGAGTCCATCTGCATCGAGACGAGCGCCGCCCGCCTACGCAGCAGATGGGGGAAGCTCGGTCAATCGTTGGCCGCATACCCGCTGGTGATCTGCGACGACGACGGCAAGGAGATTGCCGATTTCATCGGCATCGATCCCGCCGCAAAGCGCGTCTTGTTCCTGCACGGCAAGGCGAACCGTAAGGGCGTCGGCAGATATCACGTCGACACGCTGCAGGAGGTCGGCCGGCAGGCCACGGCCTCGCTTGCGTTTCTTGCGCGCACGCCGCCGCCGCAAGGTTGGGAGGCGGCGCGCTGGGCCGGTTCCGTGCAGGCCAATAGGATCACCCTCATGGGCCGCAACCGCATATTCAGGAATGTTTCCGGACTCACCGGCCAACAAATTACAGATACGTTGAGGACCGCATGCGGTCATCCGGCCTATTCGCGCGAGGTATGGATCGTCGCCGGCAACATGCTCGACCGGGCGTATGTCGAGAATGCAATCCGGACGAACCAGATCGACAACCGGCTATGGCAATTTCTCATCCATTGGGAAGGGCTACGCACGGCGTGTTCGCGTGCCGGAGCTCGGCTTTCGTTGTACTGTCACTGATCGAAAATCCAAACGGCGATCTGATAGCAGGAACTGGACCTTCGCCGGCTACAACGCTGGCGGCTATAGCTCTTATGACTGCCAAGTCGGCGCGGTGATACTCACCCGCCATTCCCACTTCCCAACAAAAATTCGCAGTGAAGAGCGCGAACACGACTGCCGCGTCTACCGCGCAGTGGTTTTATTCTTTTATCTCTCAGGCGAGTCTGCAGAAAACGGGAATTCTTCAATGGTTGTCTGGAGAATGTCGGCCGATTTCGGAAGATGATGGTGCGAATCCGGTCTCTGTAGAGACCCCTAGTGCCTGAAAAGCCCGCCATTAGCGGGCCTTTCTCACACTAAAGAAGGAAATTCTCCAAAAATCGGACTGGCTGGCTGGCGACGCAGTGCTGATCGCACCCGTCTCTGTTTGAATTCCCTGCTAACAGGGAATTTTACAGGGAATTGTGCGATTTTCCGGCTCGATCAGGCGACTCTTAGAGCTGAAACCGCTGTACTGCAGTGATTTTTGAGAAATTCCCTAACCTAAGTAACAGGGAATAAATCGTAGAGATCAGGGAGTTTTACAGCGGGAACAGCGAATCCTCTTCCAAATCCCTCGCAACGGGCGTCGATAGGCGGACCCCCCTCATCATTCCATAAATTACCGGGATTACAATAAGCGTCAGCAGCGTCGATGAGATCATGCCGCCGATCATCGGCACGGCGATGCGCTGCATGATCTCGGAACCGGTGCCGGTGCTCCACATGATCGGTAGCAGCCCCGCCATGATGGCAACGACCGTCATCATCTTGGGCCGCACGCGCTCCACCGCGCCTTCCATGACCGCTTCGTACAAATCGGCTTGGGTCAACGTCCGGCCCTCCGCCTCACGCCGCGCCTTGATCTCGGCCAATGCCTGATTGAGATAGATCAGCATCACAACGCCGGTTTCGGCCGCAACACCGGCCAGTGCGATGAAGCCGACAACGACCGCCACCGACAGATTGAAGCCCAGCCACCACATCAGCCAGATCCCGCCGACCAGCGCGAACGGCAGCGACAGCATGACGATCGTCGTGTCTGTCACCGAGCGGAAATTGAGATACAGCAGCAGGAAGATGATGAGCAGCGTGACCGGCACCACGATCTTCAGCCGTGCGGTGGCGCGCTCGAGATATTCGAATTGCCCGCTCCAGACCACGTAGGATCCCGGCGGAAACTGGACGCTCGCCGTCACCGCCTTCTGCGCGTCGGCCACGTAGCCACCAAGATCGCGATCGCGAATATCGACGTAGATATAGACGGCCAATTGCCCGTTCTCGGTGCGTATCGAGGTCGGGCCGCGTGACGGGGCAACCTTGGCGACCTCTCCAAGCGGCACCGCACCGCCGGCCCGCATCGGAACGAGAACATCTTTGGCGATGGCCTGCGGACTGTCGCGCAGATCGCGCGGGTATCGCATGTTGACGCTGAACCGCTGCCGCCCCTCCACCGTCGTCGTCACGGTCTGGCCGCCAAGCGCGGTTCCGATGACGTCCTGGACGTCTTGAATCATGATGCCATAGCGCGCGAGAGCCGCGCGGTCGGGCGTGATGTCGAGATAATATCCGCCGATGCCCCGCTCGGCGTAGGCCGACGACGTGCCGGGTACGGTCTTCAGAACCCGCTCGATTTGTTTCGCCAATTTGTCGATCTCGACAAGATCAGTGCCGATCACCTTGACCCCGACCGGCGTTCGGATGCCGGTCGACAGCATGTCGATGCGCGCCTTGATCGGCATGGTCCAGGCATTGGAGACGCCCGGGAACTGCAACGCACGATCCATTTCGGCAGTCAGACTATCGATCGTGACGCCGGGTCGCCATTCCTCTTTCGGCTTCAGGTTGACAATGATCTCGAACATTTCAGACGGCGCAGGATCGGTCGCCGTCAATGCACGCCCTGCCTTTCCGTAAACCGAGGCCACTTCCGGAAACGACCGGATGATCCTGTCCTGGGTCTGCAAAAGTTCGCCGGCCTTGGTGACCGAAATGCCGGGCAGCGTTGTCGGCATGTAGAGCAACGTGCCTTCGTTCAGTTTCGGCATGAACTCCGTGCCGAGTTGCTGCGCGGGCCACACGGTCACCGCGAGAATTGCGAGC
>CALRLJ020000384.1:0-3733 GCA_943368635.1 Sediminibacterium ginsengisoli
AGACCGCGAGCGGCGGAATGTGTCCGCCCTCACCAACCGGCAGGTCGCGCATCTCGATCGTTGGGGCTATCCCTATGTATTCGACGAATTTCGTTTTCATATGACGCTGGCGGGATCTCTCCCGGCAGAACGGCGTGGACCCGTCACGATAGCCTTACAAAACCGATTTGCTGCACTGAGTTTGAAGTCTGTGCCGATTGATCGGCTGGCGCTGCTGCGCCAGAGCGATGCGACGTCGGGCTTCACGATCATCGCACATTGGCCACTTTCGCGCGCATAGTCATTCGCATGTGGCGCGCCTGAGCAGCGATCCACCGAGAATAGGCCGGCCAGCGAGAACGTGTCGCCAGTATCGACTGCGAATGCACGGCTCCACGCTGCGAATTCATGAAGAAGAAGCCTAAAAATTCAATCGCGATTGTATCTTTTTTGCGCCGATCTTGCCGGCACTCTGCGAGGCGACCTGTTAGGCGAGTACCGGTTCCATCAGTCCCTGAGCCGGAACCCGGCTTGATCGGGGGAGCGGCCACTTCGTCATAGTTTCCCGGTCAAACCACCACTTCTTAGCAAAACGTAAACGCTATGACGCGCATCATCCCATCGGTCTCAACCCAGCCGATGAATGATGCCGAATCTCAGCAAACCCCCTCAGAGCGCGTTTGGCCGGATCGCCACCCCTCCGCTGATCATCGGCCTTTTCGTTCTCGCCATGAGCGGATGCGTTCTTGGCCTCGTGGTCTGGAAAGCCATTGAGGCTCGAAAGTCCATTGTTGCCAGGACCGAAACCGATATCGGGAACCTGGCCCGCTCGCTCACTGAACATGCCTCTCATTCGATCAAGGCGGCCGATGTCGCCATGAGCGGCATGGTCGATTTGTTGAAATACCAAAATCCCCTGCCCGAGCGCTTCAATCTGTATTTGAAAAGTACAGCCGATGCCCTCCCGCAAATCCGCGAGTTCGGCGTGTTTACGGCAAACGGCGACTGGCGATATTCCTCATTCGCCCAGACGCCAAGCAACAACAATGCCGACCGTGACTATTTCATCTATCACCGGGATCACGCCGGAAATGCCATCCGCATCAATGCACCGATCATCTCCCGGACATCGGGACGTCCGACAATCATTCTATCCAAGCGTGTCAGCAATCTGGATGGCAGCTTCAACGGGGTGCTGATCGCCGCCATCGACGGCGACTATTTCAACAGCTTCTACAATTCATTCAACCTCGGACCGCGCGGCGGCGTGACCTTGATAAGGGACGACGGCATTGTCCTTATTCATTGGCCTTCCCAAAAGGTCGGAACAGACCTGTCAGACACACCACTATTTCAGGTCCACCTGAAACAGAAGCTAGCCGGCTTCTACAAAATACTCTCACCGTTCGACGGTGTGGAGAAATACATCGGGTACGAACAAAATTCCCAGTACGGCCTCGTCGGCGTCGTGGCCTCTTCAGAAGACGAGATACTGGCACCATGGCGATCAGGCTTGCGCTCGGACATTATGGTCGCGCTTGTTATGCTTTGTACGATCGTCTTGATCGCGTCCCTGCTCGCAGCTCAACTCCGTTACAGAGCGAAAATCGAAGGCGTGCTGCGCGAACGCGAAGAGCGATACCGTCTTTTGGCTGACAACGTTGCCGACATCGTCTTGCTGCTCGACAGCGACGGAAAACTGCTCTTTGTCTCGCAATCCGTGAAATCTGTGCTGGGATTGAATGCACAGAAACTGGTGGGCCAATCCTGCTTCGATCTCATTCATCGTGACGATATAAAAGTCCTGAAGTCAGCAAGCGCAAATTTGACCAGCCGGTCCTCAACCGAAAGCGCTGTTTTCAGGATAACGCGCGCCGATGGCTCCACGGCCTGGCTTGAAAGTAACTTCAAGCTTGCCGATCGAACCGACAAGCAGGATCAAGTCAGAATCGTAAGCGTGCTTCGGGACGTCACCCATCGCAAGGCAATGGAAGACGAGCTCAAGTCACTTAATTTGCAGCTCGCGCAGCTGGCCACTACGGACGGACTGACCGGCCTGGCAAACAGGCGAACTTTCAATACTTTCATTCGCCGCGAATATGCAATTCACGAGAATATCTCTGTCCTGCTGTTTGATATCGACCACTTTAAGGGTCTCAACGACAGTCTCGGCCATCTCGCAGGCGACGAGTGTCTGGTTCAAGTCGCGCACCTGATCGGCAACGCGACCGCGGGAACCGGCGGGCTGTCAGCACGATATGGTGGCGAAGAGTTTGTTGTCGCATTGCCCGGCGTCGATGAAGATCGAGCCATGAGAGTTGCGGAAGCGATCCGCGTGGCCGTGTCCAATCTGGCAATACCTAACCCTGGGTCGCAGCGCGGCTTCGTCTCCGTGAGCGCCGGCGTCGCCGCAAGAGTTCCTTCCATGGCAGACGAAGCGGCCCTTGTCGGCGAAGCGGATTTCGCCCTTTACGAGGCCAAGCACCTCGGAAGAAACCGCTGCGTTCCAAGTTCAAGCATGATGAACAAGCACATCGATGTCGCGTTGGCGCCATTCGAGTAGTTCGATCGTAAAACGCGATCATCGAACCGCCAACAACGTCACCGACGGCTAAAATCACGATGGGGGCTGTTGGCGGGGCTGGCTGGGGAACTAGGATTCGAACCTAGACAAACAGAGTCAGAGTCTGTTGTGCTACCGTTACACCATTCCCCAATCGATCGCGGACCTGATCTTGCTGGCGGTGAAGCGCCGTGGCGGATCGTTATCCAAATCAGCAAATCGAAGTCGCGCGCAGGATATAGAGCGGTGCCGCGCTGCGGTCTACCCCTGCCTTGCCCCCGCCGCTCACTGCATTGGAAAAGACAACCGCCGAAGCCCCCCAACGGATTTGACCAGCATCCATTTACCTATGGTAAACAAAGGCTTAACGCCGAAATAACCCACCCGGAGGTCTTTTAAGCCAATATCAAAATACCCTTTCAACTACGGGGCTTTAGTCGCCTGGATACGTAGCGATCGTACCGGCCTCACAGGCCCCCTGGGGAAAGCGGCTCAAAGTCATCCGGGACATTTAACAATTCCTGCAACAAGCCTTTGTACAGTCGAGGAAATTCAGCGAACCCAGACAGGCTATTTCTCTCGATGTTGACTTCACCGCAGCCAGCCGCGCTCGGACGCGTCATTTCGGTACGCGGCTCACAGGCGCGCATCGGCCTTGTGACGACCAGCCAGATCAATGACACCAACGTCCGCGCCACCGTCGGCCAGTTTTTCGGTATCCGGACAGCGACCACAATCATCGTCGCGATGATCACAGAGGTCAGTCGCGAGAACCTGCCGCCCACAGACAATTACATCGCGATAGCCTCAGTCGATCTCCTCGGCGAGATCGCCGCCGGTCCTTCCGGCCGCTTCCAGCGCGGCGTTACCAGCTATCCGACCATCGGCGACCTGGTGGACGTCCTGACAAACCAGCAATTGCGAACCGTCTATGCGCCGTCGCGGGCTGAACAGATCAATATCGGCACGCTGCAACAGGATCCATCCGTCACCGCCTATGTCGATGTCGAGGAGATGTTGAGCAAGCATTTCGCGGTGCTCGGCTCAACCGGCGTCGGCAAGTCCAGCGGCGTCTCGCTGCTGCTGAACGAGATTCTGCGCGTGCGGCCAAACCTGCGCGTGTTCCTGCTCGACGTTCATAACGAATATGGCCGATGCTTCGGCGACAAGGCGCTCGTTCTCAATCCCCGA
>CALRLJ020000385.1:0-3728 GCA_943368635.1 Sediminibacterium ginsengisoli
GAAAGACCACCATCGCCTGGGTCTGGGACGTCTATGACCGCGATCAGGAACGCGCCATCCGCCTCAGCGGCGAGGAGCCCGGCGGCAAGGGTGGCCGCGACGCCTGGGCCATGGCGGATGACCAATTGATGCGCCGAATCGCGCTGGCCGGGCTGGATGGCCTGAACGGCCTGATCAGCGGGACCGGCCCTGCACCGGGCCCCCTCGCCCCGGCCGTGCCGCGATCCGGCCCCGCCATCGCGCAGATCGACGAGAATCGGCCTGAATCGGCCCCCGGACAAATGCAGACACTGGCCTTCAGCGCCCGTTAAGGCTGCCGCTGCGATTTGAGGCCGGTTTTTGCAGGAAAACGTGAGGCTTTGTATTGCCAGCCTCGTTCGGTCCTTGTTATCACCTCGCGCGTGCGAAGAGCACGATCCCGGTTCCATAGGCAGCGGTCGATATGTTGAAAAGCGTTTCCCCCACGTCAAAAGGTGAAGCTGCGATTTCAGCGAAGAATGGCTCCATCAAGCTGGTGGCCGGCAACTCGAACCCGGAACTGGCCGCCGAAATTTCAGCAGTGCTGAACCTGCCGCTGGCCAAGGCAAGCGTGCGGCGCTTCGCCGACAACGAGATCTTCGTCGAGGTTCTTGAAAACGTCCGCGGCTCGGATGTGTTCGTGATCCAGTCGACGTCGTTTCCCGCCAACGACCACCTGATGGAATTGCTGATCATCACCGACGCGCTGCGTCGCGCCTCGGCGCGCCGCATCACCGCCGTGATCCCGTATTTCGGTTACGCCCGGCAGGACCGCAAAGTCGGTTCGCGCGCGCCGATTTCCGCCAAGCTCGTCGCCAACCTGATTACGCATGCGGGTGCCGATCGCGTCATGACGCTCGACCTGCATGCAGCGCAGATCCAGGGCTTCTTCGATATTCCCGTGGACAACCTGTTCGCAGCTCCGGTGATGGTGCGCGACATTCGCGACCGGTTCCAGCTCGATAGCCTGATGGTCGTGTCGCCGGACGTCGGCGGCGTGATCCGCGCCCGCGGTCTTGCCAAGCGCATCAACGCGCCGCTGGCGATTATCGACAAACGCCGCGAACGTGCCGGTGAATCCGAAGTCATGAACGTGATCGGCGACGTTGCCGGTTACACCTGTATTCTCATCGACGACATCGTCGACTCCGGCGGCACGCTGGTGAATGCCGCCGACGCCTTGCTCGCCAACGGCGCCAAGGATGTCTACGCCTACATCACCCATGGCGTTCTCTCCGGCGGCGCTGTGGCGCGCATCACCTCGTCGCGGCTGAAGGAACTGGTCATCACCGACTCGATCCAGCCGACCGATGCCATGCGCAAGGCGCCGAACATCCGCGTGCTGTCGATCGCCTCATTGATCGGCGAAGCCATCGGCCGCACCGCGTCCGAAGAATCGGTGTCGAGCCTGTTCGACTGATCGGCTCAATCTCAAAAAATATTTTCTTCGCTTTGCGCGGGCAATGAGCCCGTGCGACTCGCCATTCGCGAATCTGATTCCGGTTTGTTCTCACGCGCATCAGCGGTAAAACGCGCAACGATCCGGGTTAAGCTTATGCGCGGACTCGCGAATTGACGCGCAGCCGTTCGCAAACCTCGCCGCCGTCCTTGCTCTCGCCTCTTCCTGTTGAAGACTGGCGAAATTGACCCTTTGCCTGTGGACGGGATTCGGCGCGGCGTTGCGCGGATTCCGCAAATCACCGATCAATCTTGATACAAGGTTGCCGTTGCGGCGCACGATCCGAAGCCGGGCCGTCATGATCGTAAACGGAGAACTTGCAGCGACAGTCATCGCTCGTTCTTTGCGTTTCGTTCAGCGTTTCACATCCCACACCAACTCAGGGTGACGGCAGCATGTCCCATCTGGACATCATCACGGATTCGCGGAACAGCCCGCTGTCGGTTGTTGAAGAGATCGCGTCCACGAACGACTGGTCGTTCGAGCGCTCAGGTCAGGATGAGATCACCATCCTGACGCAGGGACAATGGACCGACTATCAATTGTCCTTCACCTGGATGGGCGACATCGACGCGCTGCATCTGGCCTGCGCCTTCGATATGAAAATCCCGGAGGCACGGCGCAGCGAAGTGCAGCGCCTGATCGCCGCGATCAACGAGCAGTTGTGGATCGGTCATTTCGACGTCTGGCTCTCGACCGGATCGATCATGTACCGGCAGGCGCTGATCCTGCCCGGCGGCATGACCGCATCGCCCGCGCAATGCGAACTGATGCTGGAAGGCGCGCTGCACGCCTGCGAGCGTTACTATCCGGCGCTGCAATTCGTGATCTGGGCCGGCAAGACCGCCTCGGAAGCCATGAGTGCTGCGATGTTCGATACCGCCGGCGAGGCGTGAGCTAGACATTCACGACTGTCCCGGTGATATGATCGTCACAGATCATGCCGGGACATTGACGATGACCACTTCCTCCAATGCGCTGAAGACCTTTTCGGGCACTCTCGTCCTTGCGGGCGCGGGCAAGATGGGCGGCGCGATGCTTTCGGGCTGGCTCGACGGCGGCCTCGATGCCAAACGCGTGACGATCATCGAGCCGCACCCCTCCGAGGATACGCGCGGCTTTGTGGCGCGCGGCGTGCGACTGAATCCGGACATGACAAGCATCGGCACCGCCGATGTGCTGGTGCTGGCGGTGAAGCCGCAGATGTTCCGCGACGCCGGACCGCAACTGAAATCGCTCGTCGGCCCATCCACGCTCTTGGTGTCGATCATGGCGGGAACAACCATCGCCGGCCTCACCGAGGTCTGCGGCGGCAAGGTGATCCGCGCCATGCCCAACACGCCTGCCGCCATCGGGCGCGGCATTACTGTTGCGGTGCCGGCAAATGGCGTTGCACCGGATCAGCGCGCCGTCGCCGATGCGCTGCTGCGCGCCACCGGCAGCGTCGAATGGGTCGATGACGAAGCGCTGATGGATGCGGTCACGGCTGTGTCCGGCTCCGGCCCGGCTTACGTGTTCCTGCTTGCGGAAGAATTGGCCCGCGCCGGTGTCGCCGCCGGATTGCCGGAAGCGCTGGCGACAAAACTCGCGCGCGAAACCGTCGCGGGATCGGGCGAGTTGCTGCATCGCTCGGATCTGGAAAGTGCGACCTTGCGCCAGAACGTCACCTCGCCCGGCGGCACGACCGCGGCGGCGCTCGACGTGCTGATGGGACCGGGCGGGTTTCAGCCGTTGCTGACCCGCGCCATCGCTGCGGCGACCAAGCGGTCGAAGGAATTGGCGAAGTAGCGCACTTAGCTTCATCCAATATCCTGACCATCATTGCCGGGCTTGACCCGGCAATCCATCTTTAAAAAATATGAAGAATGATGGATCACCGGGGCAAGCCCGGTGATGACGATTGAGTGTGTTGAAGCGCCTCGCCTTGTTGTCAGCTTGGCTACACCGGCACTCTTACCGTCGCACGCAATCCGCCCAGCGGACTGTCGCCGAGCGTGATGTCGCCGCCATGCGAGCGCGCGATGTCGCGGGCAATCGCAAGACCGAGACCTGTACCGCCCTCGTCCTGATTGCGCGCGTCGTCGAGCCGCAGGAACGGCTTGAACACTTCCTCACGCATGTCGAGCGGAATGCCGGGACCGTCGTCGTCGATGGTCACCGTCAGATAACGATGATCGCGATGGCCGGTAATGGAAATAGCATCGGCGTGGCGCGCGGCATTGGAAACGAGATTGGCGAGGCAGCGCTTGAA
>CALRLJ020000386.1:0-3725 GCA_943368635.1 Sediminibacterium ginsengisoli
TGAATGAAACTCGCTTCTCAACAGGCGATAAAAAAGTGATGCAAACCGAAATTTAAATTTCGGGACGCTGGCGGATGATGACCTTGGTGCCTACGGGAACGCGTTCGTAAAGATCGGCGACATCGGCGTTGACCAGGCGGAAGCATCCCGATGAGATGGCGCTGCCGATGGTCTGCGGCTGGTTGGTGCCGTGAATGCGATAGACCGTGGCGCCGAGATAAAGCGCGCGTGCGCCCATCGGATTGCCGGGGCCGCCCGCCATGAAACGCGGTAGATAGGGCTGGCGCGCGATCATTTCCGGCGGCGGCGTCCAATCCGGCCATTCCTGCTTGCGGGAGATCTTCTGCAATCCCTGCCACTGGAAACCTTCGCGGCCGACACCGATGCCGTAGCGAAGCGCGCGGCCACCGCCCTGGATTAGATAGAGAAAACGCTCGGACGTATTGATGATAATCGTGCCGGGTGCTTCCGCGGTCCGGTAGAGCACCGCGGTGCGCCTGTACTCGGGATCGATGTCTTCGTTGTCCGGAACATATCCAGGCTGATCGCCGATGTTCATTTCGCGGCCCTGCGCGAAGGCATGAGGCGCTGCGAACAGCAGGCTGGCCGCGACTGCCGCCAAAGACAGAAACCGGATGATGTTCATGTCGAGAATCCCGCGTTGATCCGTGCCCCATGGCATCAAACCCGAGCCATGCCCGGCTGGCAAGTGATACGCGAGCCGAGGCGAGCCACGATGCGTCGTAAATCCTTAAAATATATCTGAAATCGGCTATCTGCGCGGTTTAATGGGGAGCGATCCAAAGCCGCAGGAGATAGGCGAAAGCGGCAACGGTGCCGGTCCCCAGCAACCACAAGGCAATGAACCACAGCAGCTTCTGTGTCAGCGGCCGGGGCTGCTCGGGCGAAGGCTTCATGTCCGGCCTAATGGTAGCCGCTCGAGGCGTCGACCTTGCCGCGGAAGACCCAGTAGGCCCATCCGGTATAGGCGAGGATGATCGGCACCAGGATCGCCACGCCGAAGATCATGAAGTTCAAGCTGTTGGCGGGCGCCGCCGCCTGCCAGATGGTGATGCTCTGCGGCACGATGTAGGGATACATGCTGACGCCGAGGCCGGCATAGGACAGCGCGAACAGCACCAGCGACAAGACGAACGGGCGGTAGTCCTGTTTGCTTGCAAGACTCTTCAGCAACAGCAGCGTGACAGCCGCGACTGCGATCGGGATCGGTGCTGTGAAAAGAATGTTCGGCCACTCAAACCAGCGCCGCCAGTAATCGGCCTGAAGAAACGGTGTCGCGAGGCTGACGGCGACGATAGCGATCAGGGTGGCCACCAGCAGCCACCAGCTCAGCCGATAGGCATGCTCGCGTAACTCGCCGGTGGTCTTCATGACGAGCCACGTCGCGCCCAGCAAGCCGTATCCGGCAACCACGGCACAGCCTGTCAAAATGCTGAACGGCGTTAGCCAGTCCCACCAGCCGCCGGCATAATGACGTCCCTCGACATGAACACCCTGAAGAATCGCGCCGAGCGCGATGCCCTGCGCCATCGCCGCGATCAACGAGCCGCCGGCGAAGGCGATGTCCCAGCGATTGCGCTCGCTCTGGGTGCGCCAGCGGAATTCAAAGGCGACGCCACGGAAGATGAGGCCGATCAGCATGGCGATGATCGGCGTATACAGCGCCGGCATCAGGATGGCGTAGGCCAGCGGAAACGCGGCCATCAATCCGCCGCCGCCCAGCACCAGCCATGTCTCGTTGCCGTCCCATACGGGTGCGACGGTATTCATCATCACGTCGCGGTCTTCTTTCTTGGGGAACATCGGAAACAGCATGCCGAGCCCGAGATCGAAGCCGTCCATCACGATGTACATGAACACCGCGAAGGCGATGATGAAGGCCCAGAGCGTCGCGATGTCGAAAGTGAATTCGGCCATGGCGTTCACCCCTGTCCTTGTGTCGCAGCAGCCGGTCCCGGCGTGATGCCGGCGGCGCGCGCCGGCATGTCAGCGCGCGGACCTTCCTCGCCGTGATGTGGCGGCGCCTTCATCAGCCGCAGGATGTAGAACACGCCCATGCCGAACACGATGAAGTAGACGACGATGAAAGCCAGCAGCGAGGTGGCGACCGCAGGCGCGGCCAACGGCGATGCCGAATCCACTGTGCGCAGCAGGCCGTACACCGTGAACGGCTGACGTCCGGCTTCCGTCGTCACCCATCCGGCGAGGACTGCGATGAATCCTGCAGGCCCCATTGCCAGCGCGAAGGAATGCAGCAATTTCGAATCGTAGAGCGCGCCGCGCCAGCGCGCCCACAGGCTGAGTAACCCGATGCCGAGCATCAGAAATCCGATGCCGACCATGATGCGGAACGACCAGAACACCAGAGCGACCTTGGGCCAGTTCTCGCGCGGTACGGTGTCGAGCCCTTTCAATGGCGCGTCGAGCGAGTGCTTGAGGATCAGCGACGATGCCTTCGGGATCTCTAGGGCATATTTCACGATTGCCGCATCCTGATCGGGCCAGCCGAACAGGATCAGCGGTGCGCCGTTCGGGTGGCTCTGGAAATGACCTTCCATCGCCATCACCTTCACCGGCTGATGTTCAAGCGTGTTCAGGCCATGCTGGTCGCCGGCGAAAATCTGGATCGGTGCCACAAGTGCAGCCATCCACATCGCCATCGAGAACATCACGCGCGCGCCTTCATGCTTCGAATTCCGCAGCAAGTGAAACGCGCCGACCGCGCCGACCACGAAGGCTGTGGTGAGATAGGCTGCCAGCACCATATGCACGAGGCGATAGGGGAAGGACGGATTGAAAATAACCTTCCACCAGTCGGCGGCGACGAACTGTCCCTGCGAGTTCATCGCGAAGCCCGTCGGGGTCTGCATCCATGAGTTGGCCGAAAGGATCCAGAATGCCGAAATCAAGGTGCCGATAGCGACCATCAGCGTCGCAATGAAATGAAGTTTGTGGCCGACGCGGTCGAGCCCGAACAGCATGACGCCAAGAAAGCCCGCTTCAAGGAAGAACGCGGTCAGCACCTCATAGGCCATGAGCGGCCCGATGATCGGTCCGGTCTTGTCGGAGAACACCGACCAGTTGGTGCCGAACTGGTACGACATCACGATGCCGGAGACGACGCCCATGCCGAAGGCGACGGCGAAAATCTTCAGCCAGTAATTGAAGAGATTGATGAACACCTCGCGGCCGGTCCACAGCCATAATGCTTCGAGGACGGCGAGGTAACTCGCAAGGCCGATGGAGAAGGCTGGGAACACGATGTGAAAGCTCATCGTGAACGAAAATTGCAGCCGCGCCAGAGTGATGGCGTCGAAACCGTCCAACATCGCGGACCTCCGGTATGTCCATTCCGGAGATTCTATAACACGCAAGTCGTTGCGTCGATAATCACGACGGTGCGCAATCCTGCATGGCTTGAACGCAATCGCGCCTGCGGCAAATGGCCGTGATCCAAAGTGCAGACTGTCTCGCGACAACGGAAAGATAAATCAGGCTGCAGGCGTTTCCGCCGCATCGCCATTGGCCAGCAGATGGATCAGTGCCCGCTTGATGGCGGCTTGCCGGGTAGGCGCGGTGATTTGTGCGCCCAGCAAATCGGTCACATAGAACACGTCGCGGGCGCGCTCACCAAATGTTGCGACATGGGCGGATGCGATGTTGAGATTGAGCTTGGAGATCGCGGTGGTGAGCTGAAACAGCAA
>CALRLJ020000387.1:0-3712 GCA_943368635.1 Sediminibacterium ginsengisoli
GCGGTCTACAAGACCCGTATGAAGGATATCGGTGCTGCCGTGTCCGATGAAATGGGCGCGCCGCTGCCGATGGCAGAGAAGATGCAGGCAGGTGCCGGTCTCGGCCATCTCGCTTCCACCCTCGAAGTCCTCAAGAATTACCAGTTCGAAGAGCCGATCGGCTCTGCCGTCGTCGTCCGCGAACCGGTCGGCGTCATTGGCATGATCACGCCATGGAACTGGCCGCTCAACCAGATCGCCTGCAAGGTCGCACCTGCGATCGCGGCCGGCTGCACTATGATCCTGAAGCCATCGGAATACACGCCATCGTCGGCGCTGATTTTCGCCGAAATCCTGCACGAAGCTGGCGTGCCGAAGGGCGTGTTCAACCTGGTCAACGGTCTCGGTCCGGATGTTGGCGTCGCCATGAGCGAACACCCCGGAATCGACATGATCTCGTTCACCGGTTCGACCCGCGCCGGCATCGACGTTGCGAAGCGTGCTGCCAACACCGTGAAGCGCGTCAGCCAGGAACTGGGCGGCAAGTCGCCGAACATCATTCTCGATGACGCAGACTTCACCAAGGCTGTGACCGGCGGCGTCGCGCACATGTTCAACAACTCCGGTCAATCGTGCAACGCGCCGTCGCGCATGATCGTGCCTCAGGCGAAGATCAAGGAGATCGCAGCGATTGCCAAGGCTGTCGCCGAAAAGACCAAGGCGGGCGATCCGCGCGCCGAAGGCACCACCATCGGCCCCGTCGTCAACCGCATCCAGTGGGACAAGATCCAGGGGCTGATTCAGAAGGGTATCGATGAAGGCGCGACGCTGGTCTCAGGCGGCGTCGGCCTTCCGGAAGGCGTCAACAAGGGCTTCTACGTTCGCCCGACGGTGTTCTCCGACGTCACCGACGAAATGACCATCGCTCGCGAGGAAATTTTCGGGCCGGTGTTGGTCATCATGGGTGCCAAGGACGAAGCAGATGCGGTGAAGATCGCCAACGATACGCCCTACGGTCTTGCAGGCTATGTCTCGGCGGGAACGGTCGAGCGCGCGCGCAAGGTTGGTCGGCAGATTCGCGCCGGCAACGTCAACCTCAACGGTGTTCCTAACGAGCGCACCGCACCGTTCGGCGGCTACAAGCAGTCGGGCAACGGCCGCGAGTGGGGCAAGTTCGGCCTCGAAGAGTATCTCGAAGCAAAGGCGATCGCTGGCTTCAACGCAGCTTGAGATCGTTCGTTATGATTATGCCGGCGCGGGTCCACTCGCGCCGGCATATTTATTCAATGACCAGCAGGAACCGATAAGCAGCATGGCGACACTCGACACCGTTGTCTTCATAGGCCTGGGTCAGATGGGTTTGCCCATGGCGAAACGCTGTATCGGGGCCGGGTTTACGGTTTGGGGCGCGGACCCGTCAGCTTCCGCGCGCGATGCGCTGGCTGCGGCAGGTGGCGCGGTCTTCGCGAGCGGACGCGAAGCCGCCAAAGATGCGTCGATGATAATTACCATGCTACCGGATAGCCGGATTGTCCGCGAGGCTGTGCTTGGCGAGCAGGGCGTGGCCGATGTTCTCGCGAAGAATGCGCTGATTATCGATATGAGTTCATCGGTGCCGGTCGATACGCAGTTGCTCGGCAAAGACCTTGCCGCACGCGGGATCGCGCTGATCGATGCGCCGGTGTCTGGCGGCGTCAAGCGCGCCATCGACGGCAGTTTGTCGATCATGGCCGGCGGGGATGGAGCATCGGTGGAGCGGGCGAAGCCGGTGTTGCAGGCGATGGCGAAATCGGTGTTCGCGACCGGACCGCTCGGCTCCGGTCATGCGATGAAGGCCCTGAACAACTACGTTTCGGCAGCGGGGCTTGTTGCCGCCTGCGAAGCATTGTTAGTGGGCCGCCGCTTCGGCCTGCAACCGGAAACGGTCATCGACGTGCTCAACGCCTCGACCGGAAAGAACAATTCCACCGACGTCAAGATGAAGCAGTTCGTGATCTCGGAGACGTTCGCATCTGGATTTTCCCTGGCCTTGATGGCCAAGGATCTGCGCATCGCCGCCGACCTGTCGAAACTTGTCGGACTCGATCCGTCGAACGCGGAAACCGTCGCCGCGTTCTGGGAGGACGCCAAGGCTGCGCTCGACAAGAACGCCGATCACACCGACATCTATCACTTCATCGCGTCGGCTGTTGAGGATCGGTAGCGCCCGCTTCGCTGCCTATTTCAAGGCAGCTTGAACGGCAGCATCGATTGCGGCGAGACCCTTCGCCACATCGCCTGAAATATGCAGCCGCAGCGCGCGTCTGCCGCGATCCGTCAGCACATCGAAATCGCCGCGCGCCTGCGCCGCCTGAATGACGCCGAAACTGGTCGCCTGGCCTGGCACATCCAGATCGGCGGCATTGTCTGCCGTAATCTGCAAAAACACGCCGTTGTTCGGCCCGCCTTTGTAGGCTTGTCCGGTGGAGTGCAGAAAGCGCGGGCCGAACCCAACACAAGTCGCGACATGTTTGCTGTCGCGGATTGCCATGCGGATTGTCTGGATTGCAGCGATGTTGGTGTCGTTGCGGTCGAGATAGGCGAGGGTGGCAACATAGTCCCCCGCTTTGATACGGGCGAAATGTGCCTTGAGCCATAAGGCGAGATCGTTGCCGGCGCCTGTATTGCGTAACGCATCGGCATTCGTTGCATCTGTGAAGATCGCAAATGCACCGTCACTGACCACAGCAGACTCGGCAGGCAATGAACCCGATTTCTCGAACTCCGACGTCAGCTCTCGTGTCTTGATCTTCGCGGCCTCGACATCGGGCTGGTCAAATGGATTGATGCCCATGACGGCGCCTGTCACGGCGGTCGCGATTTCGAAACGAAAAAACTCCTGTCCGATATGAGCCGGGCTGGTCACGACAATACGAATGACGGGATGCCCTGCGGCTTCCAGAGCGGCCAGCGCCGTTTCGCGCGCGGCATCGTTATCGTCTTTCAGCCGCAAATCGATGAACACGCGATCGTTGCCATAAAGCTCAGGTCTGCCGAGCGGTTCGCCTTCGAGCGGAATCAGCGCCTTGCCGTTCTTGCCGGTGGATTCGGCGATTAACTGCTCGGCCCACGCGCCGAAATCGGCGATGCGCTTCGATCCGGTCAGGGTGAGCTTGTCGCGCCCGTGCGTGGCGGCGGCCGCAAGCGCAAGTCCGAGCTGAACGCCTGGATTCTCTGCAGGCGGTACATCGGGACCGCAGGAACGCACCATCGCGGCGGCAAGACCGAGAAACTCGGTAACGTCGATTCCAGCGGCAGCGGCTGGCACCAAGCCAAATGGCGACAGCACGGAATAACGCCCGCCAATGGCAGGGTCTCCATGGAAGATCTGTACGAAGCCGCGCGCGGTCGCGGTTTTCTCGAGCGACGAACCGGGATCGGTCACCGCGACAAAGCGTTCGGCGGCTTTTGCGCCAGCGCGGACGAAGAAATGCTCCATCAAAGCATTAGGCTCGGTGGTGCCGCCGGATTTGCTCGACACGATGAACAGCGTTTTATCGAGATTGATCGTGGCTTCGGTTCGCCGGACCTGCGCGGGATCAGTGGAGTCAACAATACGCAGTTTGGGAAAACCTGCGATTTTGCCAAAGGTCTCGGCAAGAACCTCCGGTCCGAGGCTTGAGCCGCCCATGCCAAGCACGACGACATCAGTGAAATTCTTGCTCTTCACCCACCCCGAAAACGCGACATAGCG
>CALRLJ020000388.1:0-3710 GCA_943368635.1 Sediminibacterium ginsengisoli
TGCGCTGCGCGCCGCGCGAATTCCACCGGAAACAGCACGTTCGGCGGCTCGTTGACGAGTTCACGCGCGACCAGCACGCCATCGACGACATGGTTCTCGGGCGCAAACGCCTTGCGCGCGGCGGCAACGTCGGCCACCGCGACCGAGAACTGGGTGCGCAGCGGCGCGTTGTCGCCTTCCTTTTTGGTGGTCTTGTAGCGGTTGAACCGATAGGCGCGCAGCCGGATGCCCGATGCGATCGACGCCGCTTGCGAGCCCTTCATGGCCCCCGACGCGAGCTCGGCGAGAACCGTCACCGTTTCGGTGCCGGCGCTGATCTTGGATGCGACCTTACCGCCCAGCTTGATGAAGTCGCCGTCCTTAAGTGACGAAAGCTTGCCCGCACCGACAACCAAAAGGCGGACGGCTTTAAGGCCTTCGGGCGCCAGAATATCCAGTGTCGCGCCGTTTTTTCCCTTGAACTGGTTCGCAGACGCGGCGCGCTTGACCGCATTCGCGGTCGCCCCCAATGCCTTTATCGTCGCGGGGCCGAATTTCAGCGTGTCGTCGCAAAACACCACTAGAACGCCGCGCGGGGCAGCGGAAAACGGTACGAAGCCGACCTTCACGGCGTCGGTCATAAGCAAATCCTCCAGATAATCGCGGCTTGCGCAGCAAGGGGACCAGAATCCAGCAGGACGTTCGGATTCGGGACATGAGATGGCGCACTATGACGCTTTCCGAGCCGTACTGCCAAGCGCACCTACCGCGCGTATTTCGCAAATGTGAAAACCGTTTGCGGCTGAACCGCGTGCGTGATCACACGCCTGACCGTTCCCGCTGACGCGCCGACACCCACCTGGCCGGGCGGCCAAGCATACCGGGCGACCCGTCGCAAGAGTCACCCCAAAGCAACGATTGATGTTTTATTAACCACAGTTGGCACCCAGCCCCATGTCGGCCATTTTGTTGACCAATCAAAGGGATGCTATGAAATAAGAATGTGCCGGAAAGCTCGATTCCGCAGCCTGGGGGAAACCTTGCAAAGGGTTTGGTTGCGCGAACGAAATCCGGCTGGAGTTGGGGATTAAACTGCTCGATGGGGTCGATCGACACCACTGTAGACCGGACGATCATGGCGTCGTCCGCCTGGGCTTTCGCGACCGCACGGCTCGTCCTGCGGCCGGCGTTGGCGTGAGGCGGCAGCACCCATGGTAACGACAATCCTCGCACGATATTTCGCCGCACGTTTCGTGATCGCATCGATGATGACCTTCGCGGCGATCTTCATGCTGATCATTACCGTCGATTACATCGAACTGATGCGCCGCGCCGGAAGCCTGCCGAATGTCTCGGGTCTGTTCGTCGCGCAGACCGCTTTGTTCCGCGTTCCGTTGTCGCTCGAAAAGCTGATGCCGTTCTGCATTCTGATCGGCGCGATGGTGTCGTTCCTCGCATTGTCGCGGCGGCTCGAACTCGTGGTGGCGCGCGCCTCCGGCATTTCAGCCTGGCAATTCACGACGCCTGCGCTACTCAGCGCACTCGCGCTCGGCGTCCTGGCCACCGTTCTCTACAACCCGCTGTCGGCGGAGATGCTGGAACGCGCCAAGGGCATGGAGACCAAGATCTTCACTGACGGCGCTCCGACAGTTCAGGACGGCGCCGGCTTCTGGCTCAACCAGTCGACCAGCGAAGGCCAGAGCGTCATCAATGCGGCCCGAAGCCAGGGACAGGGAACTCTCCTGACCGGCATCACTGTGTTCCGCTACGATCCATCCGGTGCTTTCCGGGAGAGAATCGAAGCGAAGGAAGCCACCCTTGAACCCGGCCGATGGGTGTTCAAACAGGTGCGCCGTTACAAGCTCGAAAGCCCGCTAGAGGAACAGGACACCCTGACCCTGAGCACCACCCTCACCCTGGCTCAGGTCCGCAACAGCTTCTCCACACCCGAAACTGTGTCATTTTGGCAACTTCCGGACTACATCAAGTCCTCGGAGAACTCCGGACAGGCCACAGCCGGGTACCGCCTGCAGTACCACAAGCTCATCGCGCGCCCGTTTTTATTGGCTGCAATGGTGATGCTCGCGGCGGCTGTCAGCCTGCGGTTCTTCCGCTTCGGCGGCGTGCAAAAGATGGTTTTAAGTGGCGTTGCAGCAGGGTTTCTGCTCTATGTCCTGTCGAAAGTAACTGAGGATTTAAGCAAGGCCGAGTTGATGCATCCGCTCGCTGCCGCGTGGTTGCCCGTTTGTGTGGGCGGCCTCTCGGGATTTTTGGCCTTGCTGTACCAGGAGGACGGGTAGTGGCCTTTACCGCCGCCCTCCAAGGACGGACGCCTGCGTTCAGGCGGCGCATTCGCTTGCGCCGTCAAAGCCTGGTCATGTCTGCAGTTCTGGGGCTTTCCCTGACAACCGGCATCGGCGGCGTGACGGTAACCCCGGCGGCAGCGCAGCAGGTCTTCCGCTACAACCAGATCCCGCCCAAACCGCCGACGCAGAAGCCTAATCCGCAGGCCAATAACGGGCAGATGCTCGTGCAGGCCACCGAGGTCAATTACGACTACAACAACTCGCGCGTCGCGGCGGTCGGCAGCGTCCAGATCTACTACAACGGATCGACGCTCGAGGCTGACAAGGTCATCTACGATCAGAAGACCAAGCGGCTGCACGCCGAAGGCAACGTCCGGCTGACCGATCCCGACGGCAAGATCACCTACGCCAACCTGCTCGACCTGTCCGACGACTACCGCGACGGCTTCGTCGATTCGCTGAGGCTGGACACCGCCGATCAGACCCGCATGGCGGCGACGCGCGCGGACCGCACCGACGGTAACGTCACGATCTTCCAGAACGGCGTCTACACAGCTTGCGCCGCCTGTAAGGACAATCCCAAGAAGCCACCGCTGTGGCAGGTCAAGGGCGCACGCATCATCCACAATCAGACCGAGAAGATGCTGTACTTCGAGGACGCGCGCCTGGAGTTCTTCGGTCATCCGATCGCTTACCTGCCGTTCTTCTCGACGCCCGATCCGACGGTCAAGCGCAAGAGCGGATTCCTGATCCCGAACTACATGTCCAACTCCCGCTACGGCGTGGGCGTCGAAGTGCCCTATTATTTCGCGCTGGCGCCGGACTACGACGCGACCGTCACGCCGCGCTACACCACCAAGCAGGGCCTGCTGATGCAGGGCGAATTCCGTCAGCGCCTGATCAACGGCGCTTACGACATTCGCGCCTACGGTATCCGCCAGGACGATCCGAACCAGTTCAACGCCCAGCCCGGCCAGCGCGAATTCCGCGGCGGCATCGACACCAAGGGCCAGTTCGCGCTGAACGACAAATGGGTCTGGGGCTGGGATGCGGTCGCTGTCTCGGACAAGGCGTTCTTCTTCGACTACAATCTGGGGCCTTACAAAAACGCGCTCAATTCATTCCTGCTCACGCCCGACACAGGCCTGTCGCAGATTTATCTGACCGGCGTCGGTAACCGCAGCTATTTCGACGCGCGCGTGATGCATTTCCTCGGCTATTCGGCGGCCGACGATCAGAGCACAATTCCGATCGTTCACCCGGTGGTCGATTATTCGAACGTGCTGAACCGTAACGTGCTCGGCGGCGAATTCAGCTACAAGGCGAACTTTACCAGCCTGAGCCGCCAGCAGGCGTCGTTCGACGCGATCAACCCCACGGCGTTGCTGGCTGGATCCTGCCTGCTGAGTGCGAACGCCGCCGTCA
>CALRLJ020000389.1:0-3699 GCA_943368635.1 Sediminibacterium ginsengisoli
ATGAGTTGCGCTCGTTGTCCTCGCTCGCCTTGTCGAGATCGGCATTAAGAAACTTGCCGGGACGATAGGCGATGCGGTCGACACGACCAGCCACCGGGCTGCGGTTCACGTGGCAGTTGAACACACTCATAAAGATCGAAATCCGCGGCAGCGGCTTGTCGCCGAGACCGAGTTCGGCCGGCGGCACGGCCTGCACCACCATCGACACGCGGCCATCGGCGGGCGAGACGACGATGCCTTCGCGAACCGGCGTTACCCGGACCGGATCGCGGAAGAACAGTGCGCACCAGACCGTCAGCCCGCATCCGATCCAGCCGAGCGGCGTCCAGATCCAGAACAGGATCAGGCTGGCGAAAGCGAAGGCGCCGATAAAGGGATAGCCTTCTGGATGAATCGGCGGAATTTGCGCGCGAATGGAATTGACGACGGACATGAGCTTAAAGACCTGCGTTGAATGTGACCCAAAACTATTCGGCTGCGGCGGGCGTGACCAGCGAATCGTCGACCGGCGGAGGAGCGCGATTGGGCGCGATGTTCTCGTCGGCCATCATGGCCAGCTTTTCCCGCGCTTCCTGAGCCTCACGTTGCCTGTTCCACATGCTCGCGTAAAGGCCGTTTGCTGCCAGAAGCTGTGAGTGAGTGCCGCGTTCCGAAATGCGCCCCTGATCCAGCACGATAATTTCGTCCGCGCCGACGATGGTGGACAGCCGGTGCGCGATCACAAGCGAGGTCCGGCCGCGCGCGACTTTCTCGAGCTGGTCCTGGATCTCCCGCTCGGTATGGCTGTCGAGCGCCGAAGTCGCTTCATCGAGCACCAGAATCGGCGGTCCTTTGAGAATGGTCCGGGCAATCGCAACGCGCTGCTTTTCGCCGCCGGACAATTTCAGGCCGCGCTCACCAACTTCTGTCTCGTAGCCATGGGGCGACATGCGGATGAAACCATCGATCTGCGCCATCGCCGCAGCCTCCTCCACTTCGGTGTCTGTGGCGTCCCAGCGACCGTAGCGGATGTTGTAGCGGATGGTGTCGTTGAACAGCACTGTATCCTGCGGCACCATGCCGATCGACGCGCGCAGCGACGATTGGGTGATGTCGCGGATGTTTTGGCCATCGATAGTGATCTTGCCGCCGCTGACATCGTACAGCCGGAACAACAAGCGCGAGATGGTCGACTTGCCCGCGCCCGATGGACCGACGATGGCAACGGTCTTGCCTGCCGGCACCTCGAACGAGAGCCCTTTCAAAATCGGACGCTCCGGATCGTAGGAGAACCGCACATCATCGAACCGAACCGTGCCAGCCGAAATCTGCAACGGCTGCGCGCCCGGAATATCCTTCACTTCCGGATTGCGTGACAGCACGCCGAACATCTTCTCGATGTCGATGATCGCCTGCTTGATCTCGCGATAGACCATGCCCATGAAATTCAGCGGTTGATAAAGCTGGATCATCATGGCGTTGACCATGACGAAATCACCCACCGTGTTGGTGCCGTTGCGAACCCCGACCGCGCACATCAGCATGGTCGCGGTGAGACCGAATGTGAAGATCACGGCCTGCCCGGTATTCAGCACGGCGAGCGACGTATAGGTATGGACGCTGGCGTGTTCATAACGCTCAATGGACTTGTCGTAACGCCGTGCTTCGCGTTCTTCGGCGCTGAAATACTTCACCGTCTCATAATTGAGCAGCGAGTCGATTGCCTTGGTGTTGGCCTCAGTATCGGAATCGTTCATGCGGCGGCGAATCTCGATCCGCCACTCGGTCGCATAGTATGTGTAGACCATGTAGATCACGACGGTGACGAACGTCACCAGCACGTAACGCCAGTCGAACTGCCACAGCAGCACGCCCATCATCAATGCCAGCTCGACGATGGTCGGCGCGAGCTGAAGGATGACCATGCGCACCATGGTCTCGATGCCGGTGCGGCCGCGCTCCAGCACACGCGTCAGCCCGCCCGTCTTGCGCTCAAGGTGAAAGCGCAACGACAATTCGTGCATGTGGACGAAGGTGAGGAAAGCCAGCTTGCGTACGGCGTGCATCGCCACCTTGGCGAAAAGACCATCGCGCCACTGGGTCAGCACCATCATGACGATGCGGATGCCGCCGTAACTCAACGTCATAATCAGCGGCGACGCGATCAGCCACAACGCCCAATTCGAGGACTGCACCGGCGCAGTGTCAGCACCCGTCAGGGCATCGACCGCCCATTTGAAAGTGAAAGGAACGAAGAGCGTCGCGGCCTTGGCGACGAGCAGCAGCACCATCGACCAGACGACACGCATCTTGAGGTCGGATCGGTCACCCGGCCAGATATACGGCCACAAATGCGCCAGCGTTCCGAAGAGCGTGGCTTTTTCGGCATTCAGGTCAGCGAGCGTCGGCGGCTTGGCGTCGATCGAGGCATCGTCAGGCGCGGCAGGATAGAGGTCGGCCATTAAACGACAGTCGCCTTGAGGCCAGGCAGGCCCTGATGTTGCGCGGGGCGCCCATTCACGATTTCGGTCATGCCCGTCATATAGAGCGTTTGCGCGGTTTTAGCACCCTTCCCCACCCGATTCTTTTCCCCCGAGTAGCCGGTTTGAAGAACTATCCACCTTGCACTGCGGGACATACGTCTTGAAGATGTCGCAGCAAATCGCCACATAATTGGGTATGAATACGATTAAGAACGTCTGCGTCTATTGCGGTTCCGGCCCCGGCACCAATCCCGAGTTTGTCAAAGCGGCTACAGCCTTCGGCAAGGCCCTCGCCCAGAACGGCGTCGGCCTCGTCTATGGCGGCGGCTCTGTCGGCCTGATGGGGGCGGTCGCCGTCGGCGCCATCGAAAATGGCGGCAAAGTCACCGGCATCATCCCGACATTCCTGACGAAACGCGAGCATGTCCTGAAAGACGCGCAAGAGCTCATCATCACCAAGGACATGCATGAGCGCAAACGACTCATGTTCGAGCACTCCGACGCGTTCGTCGCGTTTCCCGGCGGCGTCGGCACACTGGAAGAACTGGTGGAGCAGATGACGTGGTCGCAGCTTGGCCGCCACAGCAAACCGATCCTGCTCGCCAATATCGCCGGATTCTGGAATCCCCTGCTCGTGCTGATCGATCACATGAAGCAGACGGAGTTCATTCGCGCCAACCTGTGGGTGGACGTGCTCACCGCCGATCGTGTCGAGGACATTCTTCCGACGCTGCAACGCTCGGCCGCAGAAGTGCCCGAAGCCGCCAAGCTGATGGACGACACGGTCGCAAGCGGCCTTTAGCCGCCGGCTCACGCTGCCGGTCGATCGTCTCTCAGAAACGTCACCACCTCGATGCGATTTCCATCGGGATCGGCGACAAAGGCGGCGAAGTACGACACGCGATCATGCGGGCGAACGCCCGGCGGACCGTCGTCCGCTGCCCCCGCCTTTAACGCCGCTGCATAAAACGCTTCGATTTCAGCCGTTGTCCTGGCGCGCAGGCAAATATGCGTGCCGCTCTCCGGCGACGCGGGCTTCATGCCTGGCCGTAGATTGATCCAGAATTCCGGATAGGCCTTACCGAAACCGACCGTTGCCGGCCGTTCGATCAGTCTGGTCAACCCCAACGGTGCGAATGCGGCCTCGTAAAACTTCGCGGCGCGTTCAAGATCAGCAACACCCACCGAGACGTGATCGATCATTTGAGGCCCACCTTCCCTATGCAGGCGCGTTGGA
>CALRLJ020000390.1:0-3699 GCA_943368635.1 Sediminibacterium ginsengisoli
TTCGGGCCGACATCTCCTGACTATTTTGCATATTCAGACAACATCAATATCAGACCGGCATTCTGCGGATCATGCTGGTGGATTACTCGCACATGGATGGACGTCTGCGCGCGGGGATTTGATGAGCCGCGGTGCTTGTCGGATCAGCCTCCAAGTCACGTAATGACGGCAATCTCGAACGAATATCCCGGCCCTGGTCCTCGGCCGGAAGCGAGTCAGGGCTAAAGAAAGGGATCGATCATGCCGACCCCGCTCGCCCTGAAAATCGCTCGTGAATACGGAACGCCCGCGCCTGTCATCGACATGGATCGCGTTGAACGCAACATCGCGCGCGTTCAAAGCATCTGCGACGCGGCAGGCGTCGCCAACCGGCCGCATATCAAGACCCACAAAAGCCCCCTTCTCGCCCAGCTTCAAATCAAGGCCGGAGCAAAAGGCATCACCTGCCAAAAGCTGGGCGAAGCGGAAGTGATGGCGCGGGCCGGCATCGACGACATCCTCATCAGCTACAATCTGATCGGCGACGAAAAGATCGCGCGTCTCGGCGCGCTGCTTGCCACCACAAACGTTACGGTCGCAGCCGATAATGCCGTTGTCATCGCCGGGCTGCCGGCCGCCGCAGCGTCTGCCGGACGCGCCTTGCCGGTCGTGATCGAGTGCGATACCGGCCGCAAACGTGCCGGTGTCGAGACGCCTGCGGAGGTCATCGCGCTTGCCCGCCAACTCAAGGACACGCCCGGACTTTCGTTCGCGGGACTGCTGATGTATCCGACCGAAACCGGCTGGAGTGAAGCCCAGCGTTTCCATGACGACGCACTGGCCGGCCTTCGGGAACTGGGACTCGATCCTGCCATGGTTTCGACTGGGGGATCGCCAAATCTGAAGAATGTCGGCAAACTCAAAGGCGCGACCGAACATCGGCCCGGCACCTATATTTACAACGATCGCATGCAGGTCGCGGCCGGCGTGGCCACATGGGACGATTGCGCCTTGCATGTTTACTCGACCGTGGTTAGCCGCGCGGCGCCAGACCGCGGAATTCTCGATGCCGGTTCAAAAACGCTCACGGCGGACACCGGCGGCCTCGACGGTTACGGGCTGATCCTCGAACATCCGGAAGCCAGAATCGCCCGCTTCGCCGAAGAGCATGGTTTTCTCGACCTGACCAAGAGCAACACACGGCCAGCCGTCGGCGACATCGTGCGTATCGTGCCGAACCATGTCTGCGTTGTGGTGAACATGTCCGACGAAGTCGTGATGGTCCGTGGCGATGAAATTGTCGGCGTCCTCCCCGTCGCGGCGAGAGGCAAGCTGCGATAATACCAAAAGCCGATAATCTTAAAAGACCTGCACAGCCGAGAAATCAGCGCCGATTGTATCCCGGGCTGAACATGTTTTTGAGCTGAATCAGAAACGTGAAGACCCATGCGAGCGCATAGAGACCGGCCAGTCCAAGCCCGGTCCGGCGATCCATGACCGACAGCCCGGTCCAATACCAGACGCGATAAGCCCACAGTCCTGTTGTGGCCGCGCCCATGAAGCAAACGAGAAGCTTCAGGCCCTGACTGTTCGCGACACCTACCGCTGCGAACAGGATCGTTGCCGGGATGAGGAACATCTGGCAGGCGGAAATCAAAGTCTCGTTCATGGATGCTCCCGGGCGAATCGCGTTGATTTTAGATCATTCGCTGCCGTTGCGGCGAATACGGGGTGTCGCTTCGGACGGCTTCCACAACGGGCTTGAGCGCCTAAAATGGGCCTGAGATACCAAAATTGCCGGCCCGCCCCTTCTTGCGCGGTGGCTTGAAGGAGGCTACAGCATCGGTGCCTCTTGGCACGGTTCGGAGCGTAGCGCAGCCCGGTTAGCGCACTAGTCTGGGGGACTAGGGGTCGGAGGTTCGAATCCTCTCGCTCCGACCAAGCCAGTGGAACATTTATCAAGAATTTGAAACCAAAAGATTCGCGCGGGAAACCTGCGGGAAGCCAGTCAGCTGTTGGCACCTGAGCTGTTAAGCTGTTCGCGGTCTCGAACCCACGTTACTGGGCCTTTATTTCATCTTCGGGCCTAGTGCTTACAATTTGGTCGTCCCCTTCCGAGCGCGATCAGGTTGACGAAGCGCACGACAGCAGCCCGCCAGCACAGCCAACACGGGAAGGTTAGGCCCGATAAATCGCCAAGGAAAGCGCGCGGTTATCGCGGTTCATTCCCAGCGCTCTGGGCGAAGTCGCGTCTGGCAACCAAAGCGCCAGCAGCCCATCGCCACCGAGCGTTTCAAGTGGTCGCAGGCGAAGCGACAGAGCTACGTCGCGTTGCCCCCGCCGCACCTTGAGTTTCTTGCTCCCCATTCCGCCCGTCATAAAGATTCTGGTGGGCTGACTCGGATTGAGAACATGCCCGCGAATTTCGACGGGGGCGCCGTTTCTTTGCTCATCGTTGAGCGGGATCACCGCGATGGACAGGCGGCCTTCCGTCCAGCGTCCCCAGTCCTCGGGGAACGAAAATCCGTAAAGAAACTTGCGCCGGCCATCGGGTTGACTGGATGCTCGTTGGCTGGCTGATCGCCAAAGGGCCTCGAGGTTCACACCTTGCGGATTGAACGTCGCGAGTATGGCCTCGCGCAATGTCAGTCTCCAGTCGGACGGACTCCTGCGTGAAAACTTCACATCGTTATGTTGCAGAATCCAATGCTGCAAATGTGTCCGTTTGGATGGAGCAACGCTGCGCGCTTCCCATTCCCTTTGCAGCATGAATGCCCCCGGCGGAAGTCCCCGTCTGACCGCCGCAGGAACAGCAATGCCGGTCCCGGCAACGAGTTCCTCAAAAAAGGCCGATGCACAGGCTTCCAGCCGATACTGGGCAATCAATCTCTCAAGCTCGGACCAGTCCACCGCATCGCCGCACTTCGACAGCAGGAAGTATGCTTCCAGAAGTCTCGTGAGACATTCATCCTTATCCCACGGTTCGCATCGGGCGAGACAGATGAAGAGCTGGTGCGCCAGACTTGGTATCGGCACCTTGTCCTGATGGAGCGCTCCCTCCTCTGCGGAGTTAAGTATCCGTTCCGTCAATTTCGGATCGCGCAGATGGGGCAGCGCGCGCCAGTGAATATCAACCTGAGCGGCGGAGCCGGCACCGACAAGCGGAACGCCTGCCGTCGGACTATTTTGCAGGTCGCTTCCCCAATCGTCGAATGAAATGCCACGCATGAAGAAGCCGGCAGCTTCAAACTCAAGGCGCAGTGCCTCCATGTATGACAGGTCGACGAGAACATCGTAATCGCCGGTGGTGCGTATAGCCGCCATTTCCGGGATTCTGGCTAGGAGCGCAGCACCCTTGAGCAGCACAAACGGCGCGCCGGCGCGCTGGATGGCTTTGAGCGCCTGAAAAAGCTGCTTAAGGCGGAGCGTGTTTGAAGCCCAGATGTGCCGTTCAATTCCTTTCATGCGTCGGAGATCGGGATCGTCCAATCCTTCGCGCTGCACGAGCGCAAGAAGCAACGGAACCACCCTTAAAGCCGAGTGCTCGATCTCATCGAACGGCACGAGCGCGCGCCAGCGCAGAAAAGCGTCAACCGCCGGCGGTCCCGAGCTAGTAACTGCTTTCAGTAAAAGACGTTGAGGCTCACCGAGAAATTTATTGCGCCCGGTCAATGATGAATTCCTAATTTAATGATCCGCCTTAGCCAAATCGTTTCCGCC
>CALRLJ020000391.1:0-3697 GCA_943368635.1 Sediminibacterium ginsengisoli
CCCAGCAGACCATCGCCATCGTCATGCGCGAAACCTATTTGCAGTTCGCTTACTGGACCGCGATCATTTCGATCGTGGTGTGGAGCATCGCGCTGTTCCTTTCCGTGACCGGTCTGTAGCCGTCACCGCCGCCCCGGCGCGCAGGCAAGCCGTTTCAAGCAAATCCAGTGCAGTCACCCGCCGCCCCGGCGCGTCCGACACCATTGCTGTTAACAACCTGATTTTTTGTCGTGAACGATCGCGACTTCGTGGCGGCCGCCTTGCGGGGGGATATGCACGAAACCGCAGACGCCACAGCATCTTCCACAACACTTGTGCGGCGCGGGATGTCGTTGCTCGCGCCTTTGGTAGTGAGCCGAAAGTCCAATAGGGCCGAGTTTCACGCCGATGTTACCTTAACCGCGAACTTCTCGCGCTTATGAGCCGGCCAAAGACCGGCGCGCAGGGGCGATTTTTACAGCAACAATTTGGGGAGCTTGAAATGTCCAGCACGACCATGACGGCAAATACCGCGAGAACGACGGGAGGGATGACCAGCGAAGAACGCAAGGTCATTTTCGCCTCCTCGCTCGGCACCGTCTTCGAATGGTATGACTTCTACATCTACGGCACGCTCGGCGCGTATCTTGCGAAGTACTTCTTCTCCGCCGTGCCTCCGAATGTGGGCTTCATCTTCGCACTTCTGACCTTCGCGGCAGGCTTTGCTGTCCGCCCGTTCGGCGCGCTGATTTTCGGTCGCCTCGGCGATCTCGTCGGCCGCAAATACACCTTCCTCATCACCATGGGCCTGATGGGCGTCGGCACCTTCTTCATCGGCCTGCTGCCCGGCTACGCAACCTGGGGCATTGCCGCTCCGATCGTTCTGATCGGCCTTCGCCTGATCCAGGGTCTGGCGCTCGGTGGTGAATACGGTGGTGCTGCGATTTACGTCGCCGAGCATGCTCCGAAGAACCGCCGCGGCTACTACACCTCGTGGATTCAGACCACTGCAACGCTGGGCCTGTTCATGGCGCTGCTGCTGATCCTCGGCATCCGCACCTATATGGGTGACGCGGCATTCGGTGACTGGGGCTGGCGTATTCCGTTCCTGCTCTCCGGTATCCTGCTCGGCGTTTCGCTCTGGATTCGTTTGAGCCTGTCCGAGTCGCCGATCTTCGCGAAAATGAAGGAAGAAGGCGCAACCTCCAAGAAGCCGCTCACCGAAGCCTTCGGCAACTGGACCAACGCGAAAATCGGCCTCGTTGCACTGTTTGGCGCAACGGCAGGTGAAGCGGTCGTCTGGTACGGCGGACAGTTCTATGCGCTGTTCTTCCTGACCCAGACGCTGAAGGTGCCGGCCGTGACCGCGTGGATCATGATCGTGATCGCGCTGGCTCTCGGCACGCCATTCTTCATCTTCTTCGGATGGCTCTCGGACAAGATCGGCCGCAAGCCGATCATCCTGGCAGGCTTCCTGCTGGCGGCGTTGACGTACTTCCCGATCTTCCAGGGAATTACCCACTTCGCCAACCCGAAGCTCGAAGCAGCATTGGCCAAGTCGCCGGTCACGGTGATCGCCGATCCGGCCAAGTGCTCGTTCCAGTTCAAGGCAACGGGTACCGAGAAGTTCACAACGGGTTGCGACGTCGCGAAATCGACGCTGGTCAACCTCTCCGTGAACTATCAGAACCAGACTGCCCCGGCCGGCACCGAAGCTTCGGTCAAGGTCGGCGATCAGACGCTGGTTTCGGGTACGCCTGACTTCGCGAAGAACCTCTCCGCTGCAATCGTCGGCCACGGCTATCCAGCATCGGCAGACCCTGCACAAATCAACATGGTGATGACCGTGTTGCTCCTGTGGGTTCTGGTGATCTACGTCACCATGGTCTACGCGCCGATCGCAGCATTGCTGGTTGAGCTGTTCCCGAGCCGCATCCGCTACAGCGGTCTGTCGCTGCCGTATCACATCGGCAACGGCTGGTTCGGCGGCTTCCTGCCCGCAACGGTGTTCGCCATCGTCGCCGCAACCGGAAACATCTATTCCGGCCTGTGGTATCCGATCGCGATTGCCCTGATGAGTCTTGTGGTCGGCTTCCTGTTCCTGCCGGAAACCAAGGACGTCGATATTACCAAGTAACGGTAGTGGGTCAGGCGGCACGCGCCGCCTGACCTCTCCATCCAGACAAAACGGCCGCGGAGCGATCCGCGGCCGTTTTTTTCACCAGATGCATCTTGGGGCCGGCGCCATTGAGGCGGCCTCATGGTGAGGAGGCGCTTCTTCAGCGCCGTCTCGAACCATGATGTCCAGATCAGACCGACCCGCCACCATCCTCATTCCTCATCCTTCGAGACGCGCGTAAGAACGCGCTCCTCAGGATGAGTCAGGGAGTTAGGCTAAACCGTATCTCAGATTTTCTCGGACAATCGTTTCTGAAGACGCACCGCCATATCGATCAGGCGATCCCAGACGCGATCGATCAATGCCAGCAGCTTCTCGTGCTCCGGCGGCAGTTGCAGCTCGATCTTCCTGTCGGGCGACACTTTACTGTCTGGCAGCGCCTCTGCCCTCTTCTTCGAATCCTCCTTGGCGAGCGGTGCATCGGTCTTACCGGTGACGGTGTCACGCTGGGCCAGCTGCTCCCGGAGTTTCTTGTTGTCGGCCTGAAGACGGCCGATTTCGGTATCGAGCGCAGCCCGTTCATCCGCCACCAGCCGGCAGGTCCAGCCGCTCTTGTTGATACAGATCGACACCACGCCATTGCGGGTGTCGAGCCGCAGGAATCCGTCGGTGACCGGCGACAATGTGTAACGGCCATTCTCGGTATCGGGCACCGCCTGGGCGCTGGCCTCATGACCGGGCATCAGCGTCGCCGCCACCGCCACAACCGCAAGACCGATCCGCCGCATCGCCGCCGTGGACGGCGCCTCAGCACTCATCGCATTCGGACGTAGATGATGTGGACGCATGGATTCGGTCCTCCCGCGCAATCGGCCCCTGTCGTCGTCTCAGACGTCAGAGGTGTAGGCCTTGCGACCGGATTTCAACGCGTCCGCGAGCAATTCGATCCGGTCCTGCCCCCAGAAAACCTCGCCATCGAGCACCCAGCAAGGCGATCCGAACACGCCGGACGCAATGGCGTCCTGACGGTTCTGCTCATAGGCAGCACCGATCTCGTCGGACATCGCCTGCGCAACAAGCTTTGCGCCGGGCAGACCCACCTCATCGGCCAGCCGCGTCACGATGGCTGTATCCGCGAGATTGAGCTCCTGCTCCCAAAGACCCACGAAGGCGCGGCGCATAAACGGCTCGGGATTAACTCCTGCCATCACCGCAGCAACGGCCACGCCGTCGGCAAGCCGGGGATCGGCCGGAAAAAACTGGGGCTTGAGATTGAACTTCAGACCGCGCTTCTCCCGCCAGCGCTGCAGCTCCATCATCCGGTAGCGCTGCCGCGCCGGGTGACGTTTCGTCAGCGGCAAGCCTCCCGTCTCGGAAAAGACCTCGATCAAAAAAACCGGCTTGTAATTGACCTTCAGCTGATGCGTGGCCGCGAGATCTTCAAACAGTGCATGTCCGATGTAAGCCCATGGTGACTGAAGCGAAAAATAGTAGTCAATCTGGCGCGCCATCGGTCCTCCGGCTGCACGATTTCAGGAAGCTTTGCTCTTATCACAAACAGGCCAAATCACACCGCAAGGCGCGACATTGTGTGTCGCG
>CALRLJ020000392.1:0-3688 GCA_943368635.1 Sediminibacterium ginsengisoli
ATGTTTTCTCAAACACCCGGCGTTTGTCGTCTTGACTCTGATAGCCTGACTAGAACAAATAGAGAACATTCATCACACCTCGTCAACACGGAATATCGGCATGTTGGACAAACTCGCCTCCGGCTCGCAGCCGGAATCGGAGCGGCTTGATATTGCAGCAGATCAGGCTATCGCCGCGTGCGGCGGCGACATGCGCAGCACGATCCGCGCGCTGATCCTGGCCAACGAATTTCTGGAGTACGAGCTTTGCGAAATGTTCAAGGCCGTAACCAATGGCCATGCGCGCGGACACCTGCCCGTGAACCGCGCCGACTGGTTCGAGTGATGCGAAGCCCAAACGCAATCGCCGGACCTTCCGGCCCGGCGCTTGCGTCTCGAAGATAATCATACTTGCAAGAAAGGCGTCTCGAAGAGTGAGATCGCAGGATTGAAACTTCAGTCCCGCAATCCGAACTACTTCTTGCCGCCCTTGCTCTGCTGATAGCTGGAGCCCGCACCCTTGGGCGCGTTCTTGTCCGCTTTCGGCTTTTTCTTTTCCTTGCTGCCCTTGTCCTTGCCCTTCGCCATCCCGTCCTCCTGTTGCCGTGTTGACCAATGCGTCTGGTCATCCAAATTCCGCATCGTCCAATCGTCATTATGCGGACGACACGGCGAGCCTAACACTTTGCCGCACGTGCCGGTGATCTATCTGACCGCGGGGCCGAATAAGCCGCCGAACGAATTGAACACATTGGCCGCTCGGGCGTTGGTAGCCGTCACGAAAGGACACCCACATGAGCGCAACCCAGATCAAAGAACACATGGAAGTCATCGGCGCCGACGGCGTGCATATCGGCACCGTCGACCGGTTGGAAGGCGGCCGTATCAAGCTGACCAAGGCGGACAGCGGCGAAGGCCGGCACAAGGGCCACCATCACTATATCGATCAGGGTCTGGTTGCGGGTGTGGAAGGCCAGAAGGTGCGGCTGTCAGCCAATGCCGACGTTGCCGTCACCCTGGAAGAAGAGAAATAGTGCCGCTTACGCGGTCTTGCGCAGCATCGGCTCGGATTCGAGCGGCGTGACATCGAACACCGCATAGCCGTTCTTGCCGTCCTTCTTGGCGGTGTAGAGCGCCCGGTCGGCGGCTGCGAGCAGACGTTCGGCTTGCAGCCCGATCTCGGGCCGCCATTGCGCGACACCGATGGAGGTCGACAATGCCAACGGTACGCCGTTCCATTGCACCGTCTCGCCCTTGCAGGCTTCCAGCACATGGCGGGCGATCATCGCACCCTCGCGCAGGGTGGTCGAAGGCAGCACCACGCAGAATTCGTCACCGCCCATGCGGGCCAAAAGATCCCCGGCGCGCAACCGGGTTCCGGCAATGCGGGTGAACAGCCGCAGGCATTCGTCACCGGCGGCATGGCCGTGGCTGTCGTTGATGTCCTTGAAATCGTCGAGGTCGATCATCAGCAGCGCGAATGCCTCGCCGCTGCGGCCGGAGCGGGTGCATTCCTCGTCCAGCCGTGCCAGCAACTGGCGGCGGTTCGCAGCCCCCGTCAGATCGTCGAACATCGCCAGATCGGCGACTTCGGCGCGCAGCCGGTCGATCGCCATCAGCAGGAAGCCGAAATTCCACATCATCGACAGGAACACCAGCCCAAGGATCAGGGTGGCCTGGAACGGATTGAAAGCGATCAGCGAAATGCTGCCGCCGACATGCAGCAGGGCCGCCACGGAGCGCAGGACATAAACCGCGATCATCAGGATTGCGATATAACCGGCCATCCGTGCGCCCGGATAAGCGTGGCCTTTCTTGCGGGAAAACAGCAGCGGCAGCGTCATCGCGATCGGCACCGCCTGACAGGCCGAGTAGATCAGGATGCGCATCACCATGCTGTCCTGCCAGACAAAGAACGCCAGGCCGAAGAAGTTGATCCCGACAATCGCAAACGTGGTGCGCCATGACACCGGGACGCCGTAGAAGCGCCGGATGCCCATTGCCGCAAGGCAGACAGCCAGAACCAGGACGGAGCCTCCGACCATAAGCGGAATGAGAAGAAGAACCTTGTCCTGCGGATCCATGAAGCCGCGGGTCATCGCAATCGTGGCGCCCAGTGCGGCTGTCAGCGCGCCAGCGGTCCAGAACCGCGTGGCATCGAGATTGGGATAGCTGCGCAGGACGTAAACCCACACCGTCCCGATCGCGACGAAGTTGACGATGAAAACGATCCAGAGTGTCGGGACGCTCAACATGAATAGACCCAGGGTGCGCGATAGAACGCGTCTTGTGCCCTGTCCCCGTGATCGTTTGCTGCCCGATGCATGTACCCACTCCTCATCCCGCGATTGCAGGACTCGCCTCCCCCGAAGCCGGATGCATCCTTGCAGGGGCGCTCTTAACGGAGTCTGACCGGTTCCGGATAAACCGTGCCGTGGTTGTGAATTGATGAATGCAGCAGGCGCGGGCCTAAACGAAAGCCGTTCTGGCGCGCGTGCGGGCAGCCGCGAAAGCAAAGCGAAAGCTTTTGCGCGCTGTTAACCGTAACAGCGCAAGCCGCCATCCACAGAAAAAAGCGCCGGCGATGTCACCAAGCCTGCACAATGTTGAAAAACAGGCGACAAATTTCAGCGAATCGGTTCGGATCGGAATCGAGGCTGTGCACTGGCCTATCGCCGAGCATGCCTCGTGACGTTGACGTCAACTCGAACCCATGAGGATGCCATGGCGAAGAAAGCCAAGAAGGCCAAGAAGGCGGCGAAGAAGACAGTGAAGAAGGCCAAGAAGGCCAAGAAGAAGTAGTTTTATTGATTTGAAGTAGCTCGGGCGAAGCTGCTTCGCCCGAGCTACTGATTCCTGAGCTGCTGATTCCTAAATTACTGATTCAGGACGACGCGCCAAGCTGTCCGGCGCATCGAGGCCCGCGCACCTTGCGCCCGGCACCTCAACTCTCCCCAAAAGCTTCGACCGCCAGCGCTTCGCTTTCCCGGCAGCACGTTTTGCGGTGCCCGGATCGAATGCCGCCTTTCGCGCTCCCCCTCGTTCCTGATCTCCCGCCCCGGTCTGGCTGGAACATTTCGTCGCGCTGACACGCGCACGACGGTGACCGTGAGTTCGTCCTTTTCTCCGCTATATCCGCAGATTTCCGAACGTTGGCTCTTTACCGTCCCTGCGTCGGCGTGTCGCAACACTTAGTCGTTGACCTAACTTTTGACACGCCTATAGTTAGGCAAATGACTAACCTTCAAGATCGCCTCAACGATACGTTCCATGCGCTCGCCGATCCGACCCGGCGCGCGGTGCTTGCCACACTGACGTCCGGCCCCGCCACCGTCAGCGATCTGGCGCGGCCGTTCGACATGGCGCTGCCGACATTTCTTCAGCATCTCAAGGTGCTGGAGGAATGCGGCCTCGTCAGGTCGAAAAAGGTCGGGCGCGTGCGAACCTGCCATCTCAAACCGAAACCGCTGACCGACGCGGAGGATTGGATCGGCGCGCAACGCTCGCTCTGGACCAGAAGGCTCGACCAGCTCGACGACTACCTCAGACACCTCAACGCCACGGAGACACAAAAGTGACAGCGTACCCTATCGATCCCCAGCTCGACCTGATCCTTGAACGCACCATCGATGTGCCCGTCGAACTGGTCTGGAAAGCATGGACCGAACCCAAGCACCTGCTGCATTGGTTCACGCCCGCGCCGTGGAAA
>CALRLJ020000393.1:0-3676 GCA_943368635.1 Sediminibacterium ginsengisoli
TGCGTGTGGTGCTGTCGCGAATGTGGCGCGCCACGATCAACAGCCGGAACGGATTGGCATTTGCCTTCCGTTCCGAGCAGGCTTTCCGCGAAGAGTTGGTTGCCCTCCTGATCGCAATCCCGCTGGCGTGGCTGATCGGCGTCACGCCAGTGCGCCGTCTTGAACTTGTCATGGTCGTGCTGCTGCTGATGGTGGTCGAACTCCTCAACACCGCCATCGAAAAGCTCGCTGACCGGCTCACCACCGACCACGATCTCCAGATTGGCCGGGTCAAGGACATGGGATCGGCGGCGGTGGGCGTCACTCTGCTGATCGCGGGCGCTTTCTGGTTGTTTGCCATCGTCGAGCGCATGGGTCTCATCTGAATTGTGCTCATACTGAGCAATTGCGGATGCAGGGTTCGGCGGGCTAAAAGCGATCATGACCAAATCCCAGCTCACGATTACGCTTGCGCAGCTCAATCCCGTCGTTGGGGATGTGACCGGTAACGCTGCGAAAGCTCGCGCGGCCCGTGCACAGGCCAAATCTGACGGCGCTGACCTGCTGGTACTGTCCGAACTGTTCATCGCCGGCTACCCGCCTGAAGATCTTGTGCTGAAACCGGCCTTTCAGGCGGCATGCCGCGCCGAGATCGAAAAGTTGGCACAGGAAACCTCCGATGGTGGACCGGCTATGCTGATCGGCACGCCATGGGTCGAGGATGGCAAACTGTACAACGCCTGCGCTCTGCTCGATGACGGCAGGATCGCTGCGCTGCGCTTCAAGGCCAACTTGCCGAATTACGGTGTGTTCGACGAGAAGCGCGTCTTTGCGCGCGGACCGGCTGCCGGTCCGGTCACGATCCGCGGCGTACGGGTCGGCGTGCCCATCTGTGAAGATACTTGGATGGAAGAGTCCGAGGATTACGAGAACGTCGTCGAATGTCTCGCGGAAACCGGCGCGGAAATCTTGATCGTGTCGAACGGCTCTCCTTACACGCGCGAGAAGAACGACATGCGGCTGTCGGTCTCGGTCGCGCGCGTAGCTGAAAGCGGACTGCCGCTGATTTATCTCAATCAAGTTGGCGGGCAGGACGAACTGGTGTTCGATGGTTCGTCCTTCGCACTCAATGCGGATCGCTCGCTTGCGTTCCAGTTGCCGGGCTTCGTGGAAAACATCACGACGTTGCAATGGACCAAAGGCGAGGGCGGCTGGAGCTGCAAGGATCCGGTTTCGCCCGTGCTCGATGGTGACAAGGGTGACTACGCCGCCTGTGTGCTCGGCTTGCGCGACTACGTCGGCAAGACCGGATTTCCCGGTGTATTGCTCGGCGTTTCGGGCGGCATCGATTCAGCCCTTTGCGCGGCCATCGCAGTGGATGCTCTCGGCGCGGACAAGGTGCGCGGTGTGATGCTGCCGTTCCGCTTCACCGCGCAGGAATCGCTCGACGATGCGGCGAAGCTGACAAAGCTGCTCGGCATCCAGTATGAGGTGCTGCCGATTGCAGCAGCGGTGAACGGCTTCGAGGAGATTTTGAAGCCGGCATTCGCGGGGCGCGAACGCGATGTCACCGAGGAAAACCTGCAGGCGCGCACCCGCGGTGTGCTGCTGATGGCAATTTCCAACAAGTTCGGTTCGATGCTGGTCACGACCGGCAACAAGTCCGAAATGTCGGTCGGCTATGCCACGCTCTATGGCGACATGAACGGCGGCTACAATCCGATCAAGGACATCTACAAGACCGAAGTGTTCCGGCTCTCGACGTTGCGCAATGCGTGGAAGCCCGAGGGTGCGCTGGGTCCATCCGGCGAAGTCATTCCGCCGAACATCATTACGCGTCCACCGACAGCGGAACTGCGCGATAACCAGACCGATCAGGATTCGTTGCCGCCTTACGACGTGCTGGACGGCATTCTTGAGAGGCTGGTGGAGCGCGAGGAGTCGCTGGCGTCCATTATCGCCGAAGGTTTCGATCGCGACACCGTCACGCGTATCGACCGGCTCTTGAATATCGCCGAATACAAGCGCCGTCAGGCTGCACCGGGCGTGAAGGTGACCCGCAAGAATTTCGGCCGTGATCGCCGTTATCCCATCGTCAATAAATTCCGGGACACCGGGAATGCACCGGCTGCACCCGATCACTCGCTGGTGACGCGATCCAGCCGCGGCTCGGCAGAAGCGTTCGAAGGCTAATCGTTATCAGCGTGCCGGAATAAACGTCGGTCCGACCGAGCGGATCGGCTTGTCGCCGGCAGCAGGGGCCGTGGCTGGCGCGCCATTGGTAGGCAGCGGTTGCGCATTCGCCGGAGTAGCAACGCTGCCCGATTTCTTCTGCGCTGACGAAGGCGCCCTCGGCTGTGACATCTTCTTCGAGCTTTCATCGGTCACGATGATGTCGCCCTGCTGGGCGGCAGCCGCTTTGTCGTCGATGTTTTTCAGCGCATCGGACCAGGTCTGGCCAACGGCCTTGCAACTGCACGACTTGTCGAACGCCTGACGATACTTGAATGCGTTCGGCGATTGCGAATAGGGCTGGCCGCTGACCGATACAGCCTGATTCATATCCTCGCCGGGGTTGCGGTAAGTGTAGAGCGTCGCTTCCGCAGCCGGGCAGAGGCTCTTGCAGACCCGCTCGTCGTCCGGGAAGCGGCTCGGCACGGTGGCGAACGAGATCGGGAAGTAGAAGCCGTCGCAACTGCGCGCGCAGACCGTGCGATAGGTGCCGGAGGCAGCCCCGTTGTCCAGCGGCGCGCCGTTGGGGTTGTTGTTGCCGCCAAACAGATTGTCGAGAAATCCGCCGCCGCCGCCGTTGCGCAACTGGGCCGCATATTGCGGGCCGCAATTGTTCTGGGCCAGCGCCATCAAGACCGAACGGCGCTGGTTCTCGCGCTCCGAACCGCCAAATCCGCCGCCGCGCAGCCGCTCGAGGTTGTTGGTGATCTGATCGAGATTCGACCGCATCTGCTGAATTCGTGTGTTGACCGGGCCGCACTGGGCGGATGGACCCGTAAACAGCGAGAAAAATCCCGAACTGTCGCAGCCTTGGCGCTTGGCTTGCTCTTGGACGCGTTCAAGCTCCGACTGCTGCCGGCTCTGCGCTTCTTCGTAGCGCCGGATCTGGTCGCCCTTGGCGCTGTCTCCGCCGCCGCCATCGATCGACGACAACTGCCCAACCAGCCGCTGGCAGATAGGATTAGGAGCCCCCGGCTGGGTGGCCGGCTGAAATCCCTGTTGTGCGGTGGCGCCATGGTTCAGCAGCGCTGCGCTCGCAAGCGCTGCGCAGGCAAAGGTCCATCGCAAAAAAGAAGAATTCGGCAATCTATCACGATCCGGCTGGCTGGCCGCGGCGCGGCCGACGGCTGCTCACATACTAGAGTCCGGCGGCAAGGTCACGCCGATTCAGGACCGAAGATAAGGCAGGGAATCGTGACGAAAAGAAGCCCCTTGGGGAACCGGAGCGGCGCTTCAGCGCTGGCAGGTGATCGCGATGTATTCGCTGTGACTTCCAACCGCTGCGGTTGACGCCGGGATTGCTCCGGTGACCTCATCCGGATCGATACGGCGGTAACCGGTGGCCTGCGCAAACTCACGCGATTGGCAATAAGCCCGCGCGGCGGGAGCCCCGCATTTTTCACCCTTGGCCAGGCACTCGTCGACGCCATAGCCGTCCGACTGGTTAGCGACAATGAAAACCCGG
>CALRLJ020000394.1:0-3674 GCA_943368635.1 Sediminibacterium ginsengisoli
TACGATGCCGGGAATGGCCGCCTACGAGTCCGAGGGCGTCATTTATGCGAAGTACATCCTGCAAACCAAGCCGGATGCCAAGATCGCCATCCTGTCGCAAAATGACGATTTCGGACGTGACTATGTTGCCGGCTTCAAGCGCGCGCTCGGCGCCAAGGCGGCAACAATGATTGTCGCCGAGGCGAACTATGAAACCAGCGCGCCGACCATCAATTCGCAGCTTGCGGCCTTGAAGGCGTCCGGAGCCAATGTGCTGTACGGCGTGGTGCTCGGGAAATTCACATCGCAGCTGATCAAGGGTATTGCCGAACTTGGCTGGAAGCCCGAGATGACATTCCTGCCAACATCGGCTGCGTCGATCTCTTTTCTGGCGCCAGCGGGACTTGAGAATGCTGTCGGCATGATTTCGTCCAGCAACCAGAAGGACACCAACGACGTCCAGTGGGCAAATGATCCGGGTGTGAAGGAGTTTTTCGCATTCATGAAGCAGTACATGCCGAATGCGGATCTCAGCAATTCCAACTACGCGGCAGGGTATCACTACGCCCAGTTGATGGTCGCCGTGCTCAAGGCGTGCAAGGACGACTTCAGTGCCGAGAATATCAAGCGTCAGGCCGCGTCGCTCAAGAACCTTCAGCTACCGCTTTTGTTGCCCGGCATCGCGGTGAATACAGGGCCTGATGATTACCTTCCGTTCCAGCAACTTCTGTTGCGCCGCTTCGACGGCAAAAGCTGGGTCGGGTTCGGCTCGGTCCTCGACGATCAATAAAATGCCCGGAAGGCGCGCCACGCCACTGTGGCGCGCCTGTTCTCGTCCTGTCTAACCGGAACGACATCATGATTATCAGCGGTGACCGCCAGATCGGCACTCCCGTGATTCAGCAACGTATTGCGCGGGCTGCAAGTGGCTTCAAGGCGCTGGGCCTTCGCGATGGCGCGCCGGTTGGCCTGATGCTGCGCAATGACTTTGCGTTCTTCGAGGCGTCATCGGCCGCCGCGATGCTCGGCTCGCCGGTGGTGCCGATCAACTGGCACCTGAAGGCGGAAGAGGTCGCCTACATTCTCGCCGACAGCGGGGCACACAGCCTTGTTTGCCACGCGGATCTGTTGCCGCAGATCAAGGATGGCCTGCCGAAACGACTGCCGTTGCTGGTGGTGGCGACGCCGCCGGAAATCGCCGAAGCTTTCAACGTGCCGCCTGAACTTGCGCGCGTCCCCGATGGACATACCGACTGGGATGTCTGGCGCGACAGCCATGCGCCATCCAAAGAGCTGCCGGGCCGAGCATCGCCGATGTTCTATACGTCCGGTACCACAGGCCGGCCGAAAGGCGTGCGCCGCCTGCCGATGCAGCCTGAGCAGATGGCCGCGGCCGAACGCGTCAGCGCAATCACCTACGGCGTGAAACCGAACGAGGATCAGGTCGTTCTGATGAACGGGCCGATGTACCATTCGGCTCCGAATTCCTACGGCATGCTGGCGTTCCGCCATGGCTGCGCCATTGTGCTGGAGCCGCGCTTTGATCCGGAGGATCTGCTGCAATTGATCGAGCGGCACAAGGTCACCCACATGCATATGGTGCCGACCATGTTCGTGCGTCTGCTGCGGCTGCCCGATGACGTGAAGGCGCGCTACGATCTGTCGTCGCTGCGCTTCGTGGTGCATGGCGCGGCGTCCTGTCCTGTTCCAGTCAAGCAGGCGATGATCGCGTGGTGGGGCCCGGTGGTTCACGAGTATTTCGGCTCCACCGAAACCGGAATTCCGATCTGGCATTCGGCGGAGGAAGCGTTGGCGAAGCCCGGTACGGTTGGCCGCGCCATTGAAGGCGGCATCGTCAAGATCTTCGGGCCGAACGGCGAACCCTGTGGCGCCAACGAGATCGGCGAGATCTTCATGCGGCAGACCGCGATCCCGGATTTCGATTACCATCGCAAGGCGGGTGCCCGCGAGGAGGCCGGTCGCGAAGGCCTGATCAGCGTCGGCGATGTCGGCTATCTCGACGAGGACGGTTATCTATTCCTGTGCGACCGCAAGCGCGACATGGTGATCTCGGGTGGCGTCAATATCTATCCCGCGGAAATCGAGAACACCCTGATCGGCATGGACGGGGTGCGCGACTGCGCGGTGTTCGGTATCCCCGACGAGGAGTTCGGCGAGCGGCTGATGGCCTGTATCGAGCGCGATACCGGCGCGGTGCTGACACCGAAGGACGTGCAGGACTATCTCCGCAAGCGGCTGGCGAACTTCAAGGTGCCGAAGGATATCGAATTCCTCGATGTCTTGCCGCGCGAAGCCAGCGGAAAGATCTTCAAGCGCAAGCTGCGCGATCCGTATTGGGAAAATCGCCCGTCCGCGTAGCGGGCGGCGGTTGCTCTTCGCTTTCCAGACCTGTTGAAAGTCGGGGGATTTCAGGATTCCTGCCCGAAACCGTGTCATGCTGTTTCGATCCGAATGGAATAGCGCGGCGGATCAACCGCCGGCCGGAGGGCGAGCAGGATGGTCTTTGCATGATGTCTCTGGCGCAAGGGCTTCTCGGCGCGGCATCGGGGTCGCTTGTCGGTTTCTCGCTAGGCCTTGTCGGCGGCGGCGGTTCGATCCTTGCTGTGCCGCTGATGGTGTATCTGGTCGGCGTGCCGAGCGCGCATGTGGCGATCGGCACCAGTTCGCTTGCCGTTGCAGCAAGTGCTGCGTTCAACCTGATCATTCATTCACGCTCGGGCATGGTGAAGTGGGGGTGCGCGTTGGTGCTCGCAGGTGCCGGCATTGTTGGCGCCTTTCTCGGCTCGCTGGTCGGCAAGATGATCGACGGGCAACATCTGTTGACCATGTTCGCGCTTCTGATGCTGGTGATTGCCGCGCTGATGCGGCGGCGTCGCGATCACGAGGGCAATCAGTCCGTGCGCTTGAGCAAGGCCAACGCGCCGCTGCTCGCCGGTCTCGGGCTCGCGACCGGAATGCTGTCCGGCTTTTTTGGCATCGGCGGCGGCTTCCTGATCGTGCCGGCTCTTGTTTTCGCGACCGATATGCCGCTGGTGTATGCGGTGAGTTCGTCGCTGGTGGCCGTACTCGCTTTCGGCCTGACCACAGCGACGAGCTATGCTTTTTCCGGTCTGGTGGATTGGCCGCTGACCGCGGTCTTCATCGCCGGCGGTCTGGCTGGCGGTTTCCTGGGCGTAAAATCAGCGCATTTGCTTGCGAGCAGGCGGAGGTTGCTCAACGACGTGTTCGTGGGTGTGATTTCCTGCGTCGCGATCTACATGCTGATCCGAAGCAGGATGGGATGAGAGCCTGCGTTCGGAAGATGTTTACGCTGCGGCTTTGATCCAGACTCGGTTGTCGTGAAACGCAGCGCCGCCAAAAGGCGCGATCGGGTCGGCTCCGGTCAGCGTGTTGATGCCGCGCCCGTCTTCATAGGCATTGTTTGGCCAGATCGATTCGGCGATCAGTACGCCACGGCGCACGCCATCGAAGACCTTGGCGTGAATGCGCACTTCGCCGCGCCGGTTGCCGAGGATCACCTTGCTGCCGTCTGCTATCGACAGCGCCGCCGCATCGTCCGGATGGATCATCACCGTGGGCCGCTGCTCACGGCCGAGCGAGGTCGGCGTTTCGTTGAAGGTCGTGTTGAGGAAGTTACGCGCCGGAGATGTGGCGAGACGGAATGCATGGCGCTC
>CALRLJ020000395.1:0-3670 GCA_943368635.1 Sediminibacterium ginsengisoli
GCAAATCTCACGCACCGATGCGCTGATCGTGATCGGCCAAGGAAATGCCGCCGATGACATCGCTGCGCGCGTGGCAAAGCGTGGCGCGCCTGTGTTGCGTGCGCATCTCGCCCCGGACCGGGCATCGGTTGCTAAACTACACGGCCAGCGCGTATTCGCCTTTGCAGGGATCGGCGATCCCGCGCGGTTCTTTGCGACGCTGCGCGCCAATGGTGTGGATGTGATCGAGGAAAGAGTGTTCGCCGATCATCATCCGTTCACGCCGGACGAGATCGAACGGCTTGGCGCGGATGCCGCTGCGAAGTCGCTGACGCTGGTCACGACAGAGAAGGACATGGCGCGTATCCGCAGCGATGCCCGCCTCAAAACGTATGCAGACCGCATCGCGGCTTTCGCGGTCACGCTGGCGTTCGATGACGAAACGATGTTGCGGAATTTTGTGGCCGCGCGGCTGGCGAAAGCACGCGCGGGATAGGCTTCAGGCCTTTTTCAGCTGCGCGGGATAGTGCCGCTGCAACACGGCTTCCGGGGTCGCATAGGCTTCCTGCCGGTCGACGCTCCAGTATTTCAGTTCATCCAGTGGAATGTGTTCGCCGGTGATGGCGCAACGGACGTAGGAGCCGGGAGAGGCCACGCGAAAATCGCCGTCGAGATATTCGACCTGCGCTTCGCCCTGGCCGGAAGGCCCGAATTTATTGAGCACGATGAACTGTCCTTGTCGGGTCCGGCTGATGTTGTCCGGAGAGTTGGTTCAAATATAGGTTGGCTGGCCCCTTCGGGAAACCCCTGATTGAGGTGTCCGGCAGCGCGCCTTACGGGACGAAGTCCTAGAAAAGATCGCCCTGGCCCTTTTTGACGCCGAAATCGGTGGTGCGTTTCGATGCGGGCTTGGCCGTTGCCGCCTTCGGCTTCGCGACTGTTGTGTCGTCGTCATCCGCCGTTGCGCCGATGCGTCCGTCGGCGAACTCGATGTTCAGCCGCTGGCCGGAACCGACATGGGCTGCGGCATGCAGCGGCTGGCCGTGTTCGTCGCGCACCAGCGCGAATCCGCGATCCAGCACGCCTTTGTAAGAGAGCGCATTGAGCAGCTGCGCGACATATTTCAGGCGGGTCTCGCGCTGCCGGATATGCAGGTCCGCGCCGCGCCGTGCGCTGGCTGCCAGCCGCGCCACTTTCTCCTTGCCGCGATCGATCTGCGCGCGCAACGCCGTCACCGTCAGCCGTCCGCCGATGGCGGACAACCGCCGCTCATAAACGTGTGCATTGGCGCGCAGCGCGCGGGGCAGTTGCGCGCTGGCGCGATCGAGGCGCTGGCGCGGAATGTCCAGCAACTCCGTCGCCTTCGGCAAGGCCCGAACCGCCGCGCGCAGTTCACTGCGGCGATGTTCCTGGCTGCGTTGCCAACTCAGCATCGCGCGCCGTTCCAGCGTTGTCACCTCGACGAACAATTCGGCGCGCACCGGCACCGCCATCTCGGCGGCAGCGGTCGGCGTCGGCGCGCGCTTGTCGGAGGCAAAATCGATCAGTGTAATGTCGGTCTCGTGACCCACCGCCGAGATCAGCGGGATCATACTTTCCGCTGCTGCGCGCACCACGATTTCTTCGTTGAATGACCACAGGTCTTCCAGCGAGCCGCCGCCGCGCGCGACGATCAGCAAATCCGGACGCGGTATTTTGCCGCCTTCCTCCAGCGCGTTGAAGCCATGGATCGCCGCCGCAATCTGCTCGGCGGAGCCTTCGCCCTGCACCCGCACCGGCCACACCAGCACGCGGCGCGGGAATCTGTCTTCAAGACGATGCAGGATGTCGCGGATCACGGCCCCCGTGGGCGAGGTCACCACGCCGATCACCTCGGGCAGCCACGGCAGAAGCTGTTTGCGCGCTTCGTCGAACAGGCCTTCGGCGGCAAGCTTCCTCTTGCGCTCTTCCATCAGCGCCATCAGCGCGCCGACGCCGGCCGGCTCGATGGATTCGATGACGATCTGGTATTTCGACGAGCCGGGATAGGTGGTCAGCTTGCCGGTGGCGATGATTTCGAGGCCTTCCTGCGGTTTGAACCGCATCCGGCCATGAACGCCCTTCCAGATCACCGCCTCGATCTTGGCGCTGTCGTCTTTCAGCGCGAAATAGCAGTGGCCTGACGAATGCGGCCCGCGAAAGCCCGAGATTTCACCGCGCACCCGGACATGGCCATAAGTGTCCTCCACCGTCCGCTTCAGCGCCGAGGACAGCTCGGAAACGGTGAATTCCGGGGAATTGGACAACGGTTCGGCGGCAGTCGATTTCATCAGGATTCGAATCTGTTGCGATGACGAAGCATCATGTTAAACCCTTCTATCATTCCAGAAACGCCGGTTCGACCCTTATCCATGAATATCCTTTTGATCGGTTCCGGCGGGCGCGAACACGCGCTGGCGTGGAAAATGGCGGCCTCGCCGCTGTTGACGAAACTGTGGTGCGCGCCGGGCAATGCCGGCATCGCGCAGGATGCGGAGTGCGTGGCGCTCGATGTCGCGAACCACGCCGCCGTGATCGACTTCTGCAAGGCGAACAAGGTCGATCTGGTGGTGGTCGGACCGGAGGCGCCGCTGGCGGCCGGTATCGTCGACGATCTTTCCGCAGCAGGGATCAAGGCCTTCGGGCCGAGCAAGGCGGCCTCGCAGCTCGAAAGCTCCAAGGGTTTTACCAAGGACATCTGCAAGGCGAACAACATCCCGACCGCCGCCTATGAGCGGTTCCGCGATGCGGCTGCAGCGAGGGCGTATATCCGCAAGCAAGGCGCGCCCATCGTGGTGAAGGCCGACGGTCTTGCGGCGGGCAAGGGTGTCGTGGTGGCGATGACGCTGAGTGAGGCGGAAGCCGCCATCGATGCGCTGTTCACCGCGGCGGGCGCCGAAGCCGTGGTCGAGGAGTTCATGGAAGGCGAGGAAGCTTCGTTCTTCGTGCTGTGCGACGGCGACAATGCGCTGCCATTGGTCGCTGCCCAGGACCACAAGCGCGTCTTCGACGGAGACACGGGACCGAACACCGGCGGCATGGGCGCGTATTCGCCCGCGCCGGTTTTTACCGATGCCGTGCGCGAGCGGACGATGGCTGAGATCATTTTGCCGACGCTGCACGCGATGAAGGCGATGGGCATGCCGTACAAGGGCGTGCTGTTCGCCGGACTGATGATTACGAAAGATGGTCCGAAGCTGATCGAATACAATGCGCGGTTCGGCGATCCCGAGACGCAAGTGTTGATGATCCGTCTGATGTCGGATCTGGTGCCGGCCTTGCTGGCGTCCGTCGACGGCGAGTTGAAGCATTTCGATCTGCGCTGGCATCCCGAACCCGCGCTGACCGTGGTGATGGCGGCGAAAGGCTATCCCGGCGACTACGCCAAAGGCACCCGCATCGAGGGTCTTGGCGAGGCGGCGAAGGTTGAAGGCGTCGAGATTTTTCATGCCGGCACCAAGTCTGACGGAAATAAAATTCTCGCCAATGGCGGGCGCGTGCTGAACGTCACCGCGACGGCGAAGACCGTCAGCGAAGCGCAGCGCCGCGCCTATGAGGCGATCGATCGCATCAACTGGCCGGAAGGCTTCTGCCGCCGCGATATTGGCTGGCAGGCGGTGGCGCGGGAGAAGGCTGGATCGTGAGGTCCGCTGTTGTGAAGATGTGTCATATG
>CALRLJ020000396.1:0-3663 GCA_943368635.1 Sediminibacterium ginsengisoli
TTCTGGTCCAGCGACAGGCGCAGCGCATCGAGCGCCGGGCGCCACAACTTCCGCTCGGAAAGCGCGCTGCCCAGCACCGCCAGCGCATCGGCTTCTTCGCCGGCGTTCGACGCGCGCTGATAGGCGATGTAGGCGGCGGTGGACGCACGCTCGTAGAAGAAAGTTCGCTCGCGGTTATCGGAGGGGCGGATCTGGAAGATGGTCCGGGCGAGCCGCAACCAGTTCCCGCTGTCCTCGGGGGCGACGGCTGCGGTCTGCCCCAGCAGGACCAGCACGCCGCGCAGGTCATTGCGCTTGAACGCGGCGTCGGTGTCGGATTTCAGGGTGGCCGCGCTCTTGTTGATGATCCCGGCTTCGGTCTTGATCTGCGCCTCGAGCCGTATGGCGGAGTCCGCCAGATCGTCCCGCTTGAACGCCTTGTCGGCTGCATGGGCCGAGACAAGGCCAAGCGCCAGCGCGGCGCAAACCGAGAAGGCGCGAACCAGACCGATCATGATGAAAACTCCCTGCGGGCGACGGTGAGCGAAAGTCGCCTTGAAATGTATGCAATGCGCGAATCGTGACGGACTCATGGTCGTACCGGTAGCGGATCAAAAGATTTCAGGCGACGGTCGCGGCGTACAGGCGCGAGACGGCGCACCGGACCATTGACCCGGCAGCATCTGGACTTTAGGTCGGGACACGCCAAAGACAACGCCGACGCCTGACAGGCTCGGCACCGTGGGCATATCCCTCCATCAGTCGGTCCCGGGTGCCAAATGGTTCAGAAATTGGTTCACAAATTCCGGCCGGGGGTGGCGGTTTTTTCACGATCGGGATGATATGAAGACCTCGACGGTCCCATAGCTCAACTGGATAGAGTAACGGATTTCTACTCCGTGGGTTGCAGGTTCGAATCCTGCTGGGATCGCCAAAAACCCATAAAATGGGATTCTTTTAGAAATCCCTACGCCACCAAAATCCCTGGGATCCAAGCGCAACAACCGCGACATGCGGTGAGCGTGTCCGGGGCGGCCTGCCGTAGCCGCAAAAAGCCCGGCACGGAGGCCGGGCTTTCGTTCAACCAATGAAAAAATCAGAAGTGATAGTTCGCACCGAAGCGCACAACATGGAAATCGAGATCGCTGAAGTGCGTGCCGTAGGTCGAAATTGCGTTACCGGGCACAGCGGGCGCAGCCGAAGTGATATTGCTGCTTCCAAGATTGACGTAGAGGTATTCAGCCTTGAAAGAAACATTTCTCCAAGCAGCATATTCAAACCCGCCGCCAGCAGTGTAACCGGTCATAATTTTTGTAGTAGGCCCCGTGTAGCAGGCTCCTGAAGCAGGAGGACACGCGGCACCGAAGCCGCCACCTGTCGCGGTGTAACCTATCGTGTTGGTCAGAGTGGAATTTTCATGGACCGATCCGTAGGCCAAGCCGCCCGTTCCGTAAACGAGCAGCTTGTCAGTCGCGAGCAATCCAGCGCGAGCGCGAAGGGTTCCAAACCATTCAACATTCTGTTGGGCATCAACTTGCCCCGGTCGGCCAATAAGCGCGTAGGAAGTGGCTGCTGATCCCTTGATGTCACTACCCTGAAAATCCGCTTCAATGCCAATCAGCCAATTCGGCGAAACCTGCCAATTGTAACCAGCCTGTGCGCCGCCAAGAACGCCTTTGACGTCGTAGGAAACCGACGGCGCCGGATTCGGATTCGAGAAGTTAAATACGTTGTTGGACACAACGTCATTGGGCGTAAAGGTCGCAGTCGGATCGTTGAAGCCGTAGCCAACGTTGAGGCCCGCGTAGAGGCCCGTCCAGTTTGAGACCGCCGCCATCGCAGGAGCTTTCGTATAGGGACGCGCTTGAATATCGGCAGCCTGCGCACCGGTTGCAGCCAGAATAGCGACTGCCAGGACCAAAAATTTCTTCACCAAATCCCCCAAAAAACCAAAGTATTGTCAGTGGTATAGGCGAGTTCTAGATGGGATAATGTAGCTGAACAGCAACACCCATCGAATAAGGCGCGTTATGCTCCCGATTGCTTGGGATAAAGCAACAACAACCAAATATCCCCACACCTGCGAAACGAGCCCTGCATGAAAAAGGCGATTGTCTTCGGCGCGACCGGTTTTATCGGCTCACATCTGCTGCGCGATCTGTTGGACGGTTCAGACTATGCGCAGGTGATTGCGGTCGTTCGCAAGCCGCTGACACTCACCCACCCAAAGCTGACGGTGCTGATCGGCGATCTCGATTCCCTTCCCGCGTTGAAACCGCAATTGGTGGCCGACGATATTTTCATCGCGCTGGGCACGACGCGCAAACACACCCCGGATGACGCGGCGTACTACAAAATCGATCACGATTATCCGGTGCTGGCGGCTGAATTCGCCAAAGCCAATGGCGCGCGGTCGGTGTTCGTGGTCACCGCCGTTGGAGCCAACGCCAAATCCGGCATGTCCTATGTCCGGACCAAGGGCGAGGTGGAGCGCGATATTCTCGCGCTTGGTTTCGACCACACACATATCTTCCGCCCGTCGATGATCCTGGGACAGCGCGACGAGAACCGGCCGAGGGAGCGCTTGATCATCGCCGTGTGGGGCGTTCTCAATCCTCTGCTCGTAGGGTCAGCCGATCGGTATCGGGGCCTGACTGGCGATGACATTGCACACGCCATGGCCAGTGCCGCGCGGCATCAGACGGACAAGGTGCGCATCTATCATTGGAAGGAGATGTCCGCGCTGCTCCGGGCGTGACGCGGCTTTCCGGGATTAAAGTGCTGACGTTATTACGCCGTGCGCGCTGGCCTGATCGCAAACAGCGAGAGAACTTCCAGCATCGGAATATGAATGCGGACCGGCTTCAGCCTGAGTTGAACGGTCAGGATCGGCTCGTGACAACGAAGCCCCTTGCCGCCCTTCACCAAACCCAAATCCCGAATGAGCTTCCAGGTCTTGCCGTCAGCCATTCGAACGAAACGAACATTCTCAAACTGCTTGAGCATTCACGCTCTCCTCGCGCCCCCAGGACAGCAGCCGTTCGTTACGATTCGGTCAATTCTTGACGATAGGAGAATCGGTCTTCGTGTTCGGCGGGGTCCAGTCCCTGATAGATGAACGGCGGTGGCGGATATTCTCTGCCGTCGGCAAATCTCCGTGTGGGGTTCCTTGTCTGAAGACCCCGGACCCGGACGCGTTTCCCCCTAACGACGATCTGAAATTCGAGCATCAGGGACTACATTCCGCCGCCGATCTCATTGCTGGCCTTGGGGCTGTTGGTCGCCTGGTTCGCACCGGACGGCCCGCCGCCCGCGTATGGGTTGTTGAGGGTCTGAGGGCGCGACGTTTCAGTGGCGACAGGTTGCTTTGCCGCATCGCGCTTCTTCTGCTTCGCCGTTGCCGACGACATCGACACCACAAGCGCACAAGCAGAGACAATCAAAATCCTGTTCATCGGCTTTCTCCCGGACTCACGATCGCCCTGCAAGACGCGCGCTTTGCAGGATGCGATCCATTCACCCCCACCTCTTCCAGATACGGGCAGCGCGCCCGCTGCGTTACGAGCAAAAATAAAAAGCCCGGCAAGACATGACAGTCTTGGCCGGGCTTGAGTTTGGAAACTGGAGATAAAGCGAGAAGTAAGCTTCTTCCGTAGATCAATCCCTGTCGATCAGTACTTGGCG
>CALRLJ020000397.1:0-3662 GCA_943368635.1 Sediminibacterium ginsengisoli
CGCAGATCATCGATGTAAGCGATACTCCAAATCTCGAAATCATCTTTACCCTGCATGCTCCGCAAAGCGCGGTGACGCAATTTTTTTATCTGCTCGATGTACGGGAGCAGTTCGTCGCGTACGGGCGCGTCCATGCCTTTCAGACGGAATGCCCAAGATAAGCAGTAAGCTACTAAATCCGCTATCTGAATTCCGGTCGTTAGGTCGCTGTGAACAAAGAACGGTTCAGGGATTACCAAACTCGCTCTGTGTCGACCAATCGCAGTGTCTTTGAAGTATCTATGGGATTGATCAATAAGAATATGACTTTTTGATTTATCAAGTTCATCGAACACCACAACGCCCTGTTGTGGATATCCTTGCTCCGTTGATTGGTCTTCTAGGAAATAGAAAAATCTCTCGAAGAGATAGCCGTAATCCTTTCGCAAGCCCCCGCCTGTTGTATCCGGAGCATTTGGCGAAACCATGCTGGCAAATATACGGCAGTTGTAGCTGGTGCAAATTGAAAGCACATCTGTGACGTAAGCAATCTTTGCTAATGAAAGTGCTTTCAAGTTCTTTTGCGAGCCATTTCCAACGCCGTCATCAAGGATAGCTTTGGCGAACTTAGGGACTTCGTGAGGAAGTATTTCGGTAGCGCCCGTCGCTCTATTGAAGGTCTTACGCTTTAGAATTGCCTTGGCCTTTAGTTCGCGTGGGCCTTCGCTATATCGTCGACCAAAATGCGCGATCTCGGCATCGTGCAATTCCTTGATCATGTCCCAAAGGTCTGAGTCTAGTATAGAGACGCCAGCAAGAACCTCGTAAGGAGACTCTTTACGGTCTTGGCCACTTTCGTCGATAAAAAGAAAATAAGCCATGTTGTACTTCAAACCGGGGCTGAGAGTGTTTAGCTCAATCTATTGCTAGTTTGTGCAAACTGACTTGATGACACAACTAGGAATAACCGCTCCTAAAGATTTATGCCCCCACTTGACACAATCAGGTATGAGACTATATTCCTATTCATCCCGTCCCAAGAGGGGCGGCTCGCGATCGTCACGGACGCGGGGCGGGATGCGGTTGACGCGGCAGCGTCAGGCGCGGATGAGGCAGCAGGGCGGATTCCCCAAAAGGGGTCCGTGAGGTGCCGATGAAGCGCTGACGACGACGTTGCCCGGACGGCCCAAGTCGTGTGGTCCTGAAGCCCGTACGTTGGCAAAAGTTGCCCCGGAGAGCCCCGCCCAACCGGGCTGGGAAACATCCTCAGTCGCAACGACGGTGACAAAACAACTCGATCGATCACCGGGGAGAGCACGAAGCAAGCCGTAACCCATTGCGTGCGGAACGCCGGATGTTTTCGGCGTGTTCGTGGTGACTACGCTCGTGTGCTTTTCACTTTTGCACACGGGGCTGCGGATGCGTTGAGCATCCGGCGTTCCGCACGCCCTCTGTTTCGAGGGTGACGAAACGTACCTCATGCCTCGGGCGCATTCGCGCCGCGAGATCGCGAAGCTGTATCCGGAATGTGCGTGGCTGTTTGAAAGTTGAATCGGGAAATGGACGTGACGCGTGTTGGTGCAACACCCACAGTCGTCATCGCCGGGCTTGACCCGGTGATCCATCGATCTGCGAGAAGTGTTGTTCGAGGGGACGACGCGGAGAGATAATATCGCCTGTGAATCCTCTTGCGTAACTTTAAGGATAACGCCGCAGGTAACGATAACTCCGCAGGTTAAGCTGGAAAAGTCATTGCACCGGCGAGTTATTATCAGCACCCAAGTCGCTGGCATCGCTGCGTTAACCGCCTGCGCCTTGGCGCGAACACAATTGATTCCTTGCGTCAGGGCGTAGTCCTGCTACAAGCCGCGCATTCGATTTGCGGCACAGCTTTTGTTAAAGCGCCCTTTGGACCTTTTCGGTCCCCTCCGGCTCCTTACCCTAAGACATCGCTAGATTGGATTTTGCTTCGCGCGACGTCGTGCGGAGTTGCGCATCTACGCGCCTCTAAGGAATTGTTTGTTATGACGACTGGTACTGTGAAGTGGTTCAACGGCCAAAAAGGCTTTGGTTTCATTCAGCCGAGCGATGGCGGCACCGATGTGTTCGTTCACATCAGCGCTGTCGAGCGTGCTGGCCTGACCGGCCTTGCCGAAGGACAGAAGGTTTCCTACGAAGCCAAGGTTGACAAGATGCGCGGCAAGACCAGCGCAGAAAACCTGCAGGTTATCTAAGGCCTGATCGCGAAAGCCGGACACCGGTTTTCGCGTGTGCCTTTTGAAAGAAAAAGAGCAAGGCGCTGTGTTGCCGCGGATGTACCGGTCATAGCCGCCAGCTTTTCGCTCGTCTCACGGATGTACTGAGACATGCGCCTCCAAGCCCCGTCAGAAATGATGGGGCTTTTTGCTGTTTTAAACCGCAAAATCGGGTTGGCATTTTGTCGCGCTTGCCGGTTAAATCCGCCGCAGGGAGACTGCAATGCTCGACAAGACCAACATCAAAACAGAACACGTCGATGTGCTGATCGTCGGCGCGGGGCTTTCGGGCATCGGCGCGGGTTATCACCTGCAACAGAATTGCCCGACCAAGACTTACGCGATCCTTGAAGGGCGCGAGAGCATCGGCGGCACCTGGGATCTGTTTCGCTATCCCGGCATTCGTTCGGACTCGGACATGTACACGCTCGGCTATTCGTTCAAGCCATGGACCGAAGCCAAGGCGATCGCCGACGGGCCGCGCATTCTCAATTACGTGCGCGAGACCGCGACCGACAACGGCATCGACAAGAAGATCCGGTTCAACCATCGCGTCAAAAGCGCGGCGTGGTCGTCGGCGGATGCGTGCTGGACCGTGGAAGCGGAGCGGGGGCCTTCGGGCGAGCCGGTGCGCTTCACCTGCGGCTTCCTGTTCATGTGCAGCGGCTATTACTCTTATGAAGGCGGCTATACGCCGGAGTTTCCCGGCGCGGATCAATTCGCCGGCCGCATCGTCCATCCGCAGAAATGGACCAGCGACATCGACTACGCCGGCAAGCGCGTGGTGGTGATCGGCTCGGGCGCCACCGCCGTGACGCTGGTGCCGGAAATGGCCAAGACCGCGGCGCACGTCACCATGTTGCAGCGCTCGCCGACCTACGTGGTGGCACGGCCCGCCGAGGACGCGCTCGCCAACAAGCTGCGCGAGAAGCTTCCGGCCAAGCTCGCCTATCACATGATCCGCTGGCGCAATGTGCTGTTCGGCATGTACTTCTTCCAACTCTGCCGCCGCAAGCCGGAGCGCGCCAAGCAGTTGATCCTCGGCGGCGTGCGTCACGCGCTCGGCCCGGATTATGACATCGGCACGCATTTCACCCCGCGCTACAATCCGTGGCAGCAGCGGCTGTGTCTCGTGCCGGACGGCGACCTGTTCAAATCGATCAAGGACGGCCGCGCTTCGGTGGTGACCAGCACCATCGACACCTTCACGCCGAAGGGCATCCGTCTCAGCGATGGGAGCGAGCTTGAGGCCGATCTGATCGTCACCGCGACGGGCCTTAATCTGCAGGTGCTCGGCGGCATGCAGGTCAGCGTCGACGGCAACAACGTCGATTTCGCCAAGACGCTGAACTACAAAGGCATGATGTATTCGGACGTGCCGAACATGGCCTCGTCGTTCGGCTACACCAATGCCTCGTGGACGCTGAA
>CALRLJ020000398.1:0-3647 GCA_943368635.1 Sediminibacterium ginsengisoli
CCAGCGGCTTGCTCACCGCGATGAGGAGCAGTCCGATGGCTGCTGCAACGATAATGGCGCGAAACAGAGTCGCGCGGATTTCGGCATGATCCCGCGCGCCCAGGGCTTGCGCGGTGAAGGCCACGGTGCCCATGCGCAGGAAACCGAACAGCCAGAATAGGCAATCGAAGACGACGGATGCGATGGCGACGCCGCCGAGCAGTGCGGGTTCACCCAGCCTGCCGATACAGGCCGTCGCGACGACGCCGAGCAGCGGCGTCGTCAGATTGGCCAGCATCGCCGGTCCGGCGATGCTGAAAACCTGTGCGGTGGTAACTTTGGCCGCGCTTCCCAATCAGCGCGGCCGCTGGGTGCTGAACAGCCGCGAGATCAGCCAGATCGGGATCACGATGACCGCGCCCAGCAGGAAGTAGCGCCACACGCCGTTGACGAAATCAAAGCCCAGATTCCAGACCCAGTCGATCAGGCGGCGGATGCTGTAGACGATGTTCCACGGATCGAAGCCGATCGCGGCGAGCACGACGCCGACCAGCAGCGACAGCAACACCAGCCGCAGCAGCACCGCCAATGGCGAGCCGCCGAGAAACCGCGACAGAGTGTCGTCGTTCCTGGCTGGGATCTCTCTCACGTCGTCCGGCATTGTCGTCTCCTGCGTCGTGTGTCGCGTCTTGCGCACACTAGCACGCCACATGGGGGACTGTCTCGGCTGCGTCAATGGCCGGCGGCAGTCGGGACGGAGGAAATCCCGCTCCCGGAGATTAACATTCGTTCAAGTGTTTCCAGCCGGTCGGCGTCACGAGGCGGTTTGTCCCAGCGCAGGCGGCTAATGCGGGGAAAGCGCATGGCGACGCCTGACTTGTGCCGCGCCGAGCGGGCCAACCCCTCGAACGCCACTTCGAGCACTAAGCCCTGATCCGGCTCATGCACCACGTGGCGCACCGGGCCGAATTTCTCTGTGGTGTGACGGCGGACGAAACGGTCGATTTGAATCAACTCCTCGTCGGTGAAGCCGAAGTAAGCCTTGCCGACAGGCACAAGTTGATCGGCGCCATCCACATTGGTCCAGACGCCGAAGGTGTAATCGGAATAGTACGATGAGCGCTTGCCGTGGCCACGCTGGGCATACATCAGTACAGCGTCGATGATGTGCGGATCGCGTTTCCATTTCCACCACTGGCCCTTCGGGCGGCCTGGAAGATAAGCCGCGTCGCGACGCTTCAGCATCACCCCTTCGACCGCTTCTGAATCTTCGCCTGCTCCAGCGCTGGCAGGATTAGCCCGCGCGGAGGCGAGATCGTCCCACGTTCTGAAGGAAATCTGTGACGAGAGGCCGATGCGAGGGTCGTCAAGTTGCGAGACGAAGGCCTCAAGTTTTCTACGCCGTTCGCTGAACGTCAGCATACGCAAGTCATTGTCACCGTCGCTGAGCAGGTCGTAGGCACGCAGATGGACCGGATAATCTTTCATCAGCTTTGGCGTCACGGATTTGCGGTTCAACCGCTGTTGCAGCACGTTGAAGGTCTGCACCCGCCCGTCGCGCAGTACCAGCAATTCGCCGTCAAGTGCGCCGGGCTGCCTCAGGGATGGTGTCAGATCGGGAAAGCTCTTGGTGATGTCCTCGCCGGTGCGTGAATAAAGACGTGAAACAGCGTTTCCGTTTTCGTCGCGTCCGCTCACCGCCTGCACGCGGATGCCGTCCCATTTCCATTCTGCGGTGAAGTCCTCCGGCGCAAGGTTGGCAAAGTCGGCATCCTCAATGGCATGCGCGAGCATGACGGGACGAAACGGCGCAGGGTCGCGATTGACGGGCTTGTCGGCACGGCCCTCGAGCCATGCGAACAGGTCGAGATAGGGCGGCGAAAGTCCGGGCCAGATCAGTTCGACATCGTGCGCATCCTTGTTGCCCAGCGCTGCGGCCGCTGTCTTCGCCAGCCGCGCCGAGATGCCGATGCGCAGACCGCCGGTGACCAATTTCAACAGCGCCCAGCGTCCGGTTTCATCGAGATCATCCAGCCAGCGCACCAGTTGCGCCGGAATTTCGGTCTTGCCGAGTGTGTTGAAAGTCGTGACCACGTCCGTGAGTGTTGGTGGGGGTGGCGAATTGGTCGCGCGCTTGTCCGAGGGCCACATCAGTGCAACGGTTTCCGAAAGGTCGCCGACATAGTCGTAGGATAGGGCAAACAGTGTCGGATCGGTGCGTGCGGCAATCAGGTCACGAACGAGGCCTGCCTTGGCGTGACGGAACGACAGCGCGCCGGTCAATGCCGCCAGCGCCCAGCCGCGATCAGGGTCCGGAGTATCCCGAAGGTATCCGGTGATCAGCCGCAGCTTGTTGTTGCGGCCGGGTTCATAGGCAAGGCGGTCCAGCAGATGCGCGAAGCGGTTCATGGCGAAGCGGCCCCGTCCGGAGCCGTGCTGTCTTCGTCCTCGTCCCCATAGCCGACCAGAGCGAGGGGGCGCGCTTTGAGGCCTTTCGACTGGCACCAGTGCACCAGCGCATCTTCCTGTCCATGAGTGACCCAGATCTCGCCGGCGCCGGTCGCATCAATGGTTGAGCAGAGGCCGTCCCAGTCGGCGTGATCCGAAATCACCAGCGGCAGTTCGATTCCTTTCTGACGCGCACGGGCACGCACCCGCATCCAGCCCGATGCAAAGGTGGCGACCGGGTCGGGAAAGCGCCGTGTCCAGATGTCGGTGATGGCGGAGGGTGGTGCGAGTGTAATAGTGCCGGCAAGATCGGCCTTCTTCATGCTTTTCGCCATGCGCAGATCGCCGAGATTAATGCCGCGGCTCTCATAATAGCGGGTAATCTTCTCCATCGCGCCGTGCAGATAGATCGGCGCGTCGTAACCCGCCGCGCGAATGAGAGCGATGACGCGCTGCGCCTTGCCGAGGGAGTAGGCGCCGACCAGATGGGCACGTTCGGGAAACAAGGCGACCGATGCGAGCAGTTTCGCAATCTCGCCTTCGACATTCCCATGGCGAAATACAGGCAAGCCGAATGTCGCCTCCGTGATGAAGACGTCGCACGGCACCACTTCGAATGGCGCACAGGTCGGATCGGCTGCGTCTTTGTAATCGCCCGATGCAACGATTTTTGTTTTGCCGTGGGTGACGGCGATCTGGGCCGAGCCCAGCACGTGTCCGGCCGGATGGAAGGTCACGGATACACCATCCAGCTTGATAGTCTCGCCGTAGGAAATCGCCTGTGAGCTGCCGGCGAAGTTGTCGCCGTAGCGCAGCCGCATCATGTCGAGGGTTTCCTGCGTCGCGAGCACCGCGCCGTGGCCGGGGCGGGCGTGATCGGAATGGCCATGGGTGATCAACGCCCGTTCTACCGGCCGCACCGGGTCGATATGGAAGCCGCCGGGTTTGCAGCACAAGCCGGCGGCAACGGGCGTGAGGATGTCTTGTGGGCGCATCTGCGTTATATAGTCGCTCTCGAAGTCCGTTGGAGTCTGGTAATCCTGCGCGGCTCGCTCAATGAGGTTCAGATCAAGTCCATGCCAGCCGCGTTGTTCCTGTCCTCGGGAAACCTGATCGCCGACCGGCGTTTCGATTTCGGCCGCGACCTGATGCTGCGCGGCGATCTAGCCGCCGCCGCCGAGCTGATGGAGCAGGCAATCGAGCTTGAGCCGGGCTTTGCC
>CALRLJ020000399.1:0-3646 GCA_943368635.1 Sediminibacterium ginsengisoli
CCCGGGGCACCGGGGCGTTTTTTATGACGTGTCATCTTTGGCGGCTGCTGACGTAAGCGCCTCACTCCAGCGGCTGGACGTCCGGCATCGCCTGCGTCGGCCACAGCTTGAGCGTGGATGGCGTGGCTGCGGTGGCCGACCCCACCGTCGTCGCGGACCTGTTTTCCGCCACCGGCTTTGCGGCGACCGACGCTCCGGCGGCAGGCGCGGCCGCCTGCTGGGCGGGGGATGCCGTCTGTGGCGAGGCCGCGGTTCCAGCGGGTGCGGGGGAAGCGATCTTGCTCGCGGCTTTCTGCCCCGGACGCTTCGCTGTTTTCGGCACCGACACAGCCGGACGCGGTGCATGGCGCAGATCCAGCAGCCCACCGCGCCGCGTATCGTAACGCGCATCGGCGACCGGCGGCGGACCGGGCGGGCCATAAACCGCCATCATCCGCTCATCGACAGCCTGCGCCGGAATGAAACGCATGATCTGGCCGGTGCGTGCATCGATAATCAGGCGGCCGTCCTCGCCGTTCCGGTCGAGCGCCGCAACGGTGTAGATCCAGCCGCGCTGCATGATCCGGCCGAGCGGCGAATACCCGCTCGAACGCAACACCGTCACCACCTGTTCGGGCGGCAGCATCGGGCGTGCAGCCAGTGCGGAGCGCTCGTATCGGCCGCGTGGAATCGCTGCATAAGACCCAGACCCGTAAGGTCCAGGCGCATAGGGCCGTTGCGAATAAGTTCTGTCTTCGTAAGGCCGCTCGATGCGCGATCGCTCATAGGACGGCGGCGGCAGCGGCCCGTCGTCTTCCAGCACCCGCGGCATCGGAATCTGGATGTCGCCCACAATCGGAAAATCGTCGGCGGCAAATGCCGGCGGCACCGAAACCGCAACCAAAGCAAGGGTCGCGCCTGCTGCAACAGCTGTTCCCATCAGCTTCTTTGTTGAAAACGGCGTCATGTCGTATGGCCTCCCGTCGCGTGTCCCAAATCCGTCCCGGACTCCCCGAAGTCCGGGGTTAAACGTCGTTTGCGAATTCGGCGGAGCTTGGACCGGACGGCGGCGGGATTGTCTCAATCCTGAGGCGCCGGCGGGTGGCTGCATGGCGATCCCGACGGGGACTCTCACGTGCTTGTGTGATAGGAAAAAGTTTGGCAATCTCGGAGGTAGGACAGGAACGCTGTCCTAATTTCCGGGTCAATCTCGGCATGGCGTTTGCAGCGCCGGAATGCAGGCAGGCCGCACGGCAGCCGGAAACGGCCCGCGCGAGCTGCAACTTCTAAAGCGAGGCTCGTGACAGCGCGAGCGGTGGCCCCGAAGATCTTCAACGATCTTTCCAAGGGTTCCGCGAACGCCGAAGCTGCGGCCAAAATGGGTTAAAATAGACTGCCTCTAAAGTGAGGCGTGAGGATGAGAATGAGCGAGTCAGAGTTCGAGCGTCACGAAATCGAGGTGGATGCGCTGATGGCGGATCCGGCCTTGAAACCGCGCGAACATAACTGGCGTCCCGAGGCGGCCGGTCTCTACGATCCGGCGCTGGAAAAGGACTCATGCGGCGTCGGTTTCATCGCCAACATCAAGGGCAAGAAATCGCACCAGATCGTGTCCGACGCGATCAGCATTCTTTGCAATCTGGAACATCGCGGCGCCGTCGGTGCCGATCCGCGCGCCGGCGACGGCGCGGGCATCCTCGTGCAGATTCCGCACGCATTCTTTTCACGCAAGGCCAAGGAAGCGGGCTTCACGCTGCCTGCCCCCGGTGAATACGCCGTCGGCCAGATGTTCATGCCGCGCGAGAAGCCCTGGCGCGAAGTCATCAAGGGCATCGTCAAGGACAAGATCAAGGCCGAGGGCCTCAAGCTGTTCGGCTGGCGTGACGTGCCGGTCGATAATTCCTCGCTCGGCGAGACCGTAAAGCCGACCGAACCCAACTGTATGCAGGTGTTCATCGGCTGCGGCGACTGCGCGGACGAGGACGATTTCGAACGCCGCCTCTATATCCTGCGCAAGGCGATCTCGAACGCGATCTATCAGCGCCGCGAACGCGCGCTCGCCGGTTACTATCCGGTGTCGATGTCGTGCCGCACCGTGGTCTACAAGGGCATGTTCCTCGCCGACCAGCTCGGCAAATATTATCCCGACCTGCACGAGCCGGACTTCGAATCCGCTTTGGCGCTGGTGCATCAGCGCTTCTCGACCAATACCTTCCCGGCATGGTCGCTGGCGCATCCCTACCGCATGGTCGCCCATAACGGCGAAATCAACACCCTGCGCGGCAACGTCAACTGGATGGCCGCGCGACAGGCTTCGGTGTCCTCCGAGAAGTTCGGCGACGACATCGAGAAGCTTTGGCCGATTTCGTATGAGGGACAATCGGACACCGCCTGCTTCGACAACGCGCTCGAATTCCTCACGCAGGGCGGCTACTCGCTGTCGCATGCGATGATGATGCTCGTTCCTGAAGCATGGGCCGGCAATCCGCTGATGAGCGAAGAGCGCCGCTCGTTCTACGAATATCACGCAGCCCTGATGGAGCCGTGGGACGGTCCGGCCGCGATCGCCTTCACCGACGGACGCCAGATCGGCGCAACCCTCGACCGCAACGGCCTGCGCCCGGCACGCTATCTCGTCACCAAGGATGACCGCATCCTGATGGCCTCGGAAATGGGCGTGCTGCCGATTCCGGAAGACCAGATCATCACCAAGTGGCGGTTGCAGCCCGGCAAGATGCTGCTGGTCGATCTCGAAGAAGGCCGGCTCATTCCCGACGACGAGATCAAGGCAGAACTGGCCAGGAGCCATCCTTATCGCGAGTGGCTCGACCGCACCCAGATCGTGCTCGAGGAAATGAAGGACGCGCCAGCCAAGGCGATGCGCTCGAACCTGTCGCTGCTCGATCGCCAGCAGGCGTTCGGCTATTCGCAGGAAGACCTTGCTGTCCTGATGACGCCGATGGCCTCCACCGGCGAGGAAGCCGCAGGCTCGATGGGCACCGATACGCCGCTGTCGGCGCTGTCGAGCAAGCCGAAGTCGCTGTTCACCTACTTCAAGCAGAACTTCGCGCAGGTCACCAACCCGCCGATCGATCCGATCCGCGAAGAATTGGTGATGAGCCTGGTCTCGATCATCGGCCCGCGCCCGAATCTGTTCGACATCGAAGGCCTGTCCAAGACCAAGCGCCTCGAAGTGCGCCAGCCGATCCTGACCGATGCGGATCTCGAAAAGATCCGTTCGATCTCCGACGTTGCGGACAACCACTTCAAGTCGCGCGCGCTCGACACCACGTTCCACGCAGGCCTCGGGGCTTCTGGCATGGAGCAGGTGCTTGAAGAACTGTGCGGCCGTGCCGAAGCAGCGGTGCGCGAAGGCGTCAACATCATCATCCTGTCGGACCGCGCCGCAGGAAGCGACCGCATTCCGATTCCGTCGCTGCTCGCGACCGCCGCCGTTCATCACCACCTCATTCGCACCGGCCTGCGCACGTCGGTCGGTCTTGTTGTTGAGTCCGGCGAGCCGCGCGAAGTGCATCACTTCGCATGTCTGGCGGGCTACGGCGCTGAAGCGATCAATCCGTATCTGGCGTTCGAATCCATCATCGCGATGAAGGAGCAACTGCCGGTCAAGCTCGACGACAAGGAAATCGTCAAGCGCTACATCAAG
>CALRLJ020000400.1:0-3637 GCA_943368635.1 Sediminibacterium ginsengisoli
GTGCTTGGCGTCACGCCGCATCAATATCTGGTCCGCGCGCGCCTGCGTCATGCAGCAAGGCTTCTCGCCGATGACGCCAGATCGATTACATCGATCGCGTTCGATGTCGGGTTCGGCGACCTGTCGAATTTCGTGCGAACGTTCCATCGGGCAGCCGGCGTCTCGCCGCGGCGTTTTCGCGATGCCGTGCGCGGCGACCGCAAGATTTTCCAAGATCGGCTCAAGGCTGCCGCCGTAGGGTGATCTCCATCGCAAAGGAGATCGTCATGTACGACCATATCGGACTGAAAGTCAGAAACCTCGACGCCAGCGTCAAATTCTACACCGCGGCACTCGCACCACTCGGTCACGTTCTTTGTTCGCGGGATGACAGCGGCGCGGGCTTCGGCCCGAAGGATGCCCCCGCACTTTGGCTTTACCTGTCAAAGGAAACCGAGGGGCCGGGCGCTCATGTGGCATTCCGCGCCGACAGCCACGACGCCATCAAGGCATTCCACGGCGCAGGATTGAAGGCCGGAGGCCGCGACAACGGTGGCGCAGGCCCACGCGCGGACTATAGCCCGACATACTATGCGGCTTTTCTGACCGATCCCGACGGCAACAATATCGAAGCCGTGTGTCTCTAACCGCCCTGCCCCCGGAGGAAACCATCATGGCGTCAATTCATAAAGAAGCCCTGCTCGATGCCCCGCCGGATCGCGTCTGGGACGCGGTTCGGGATTTCGGCGCCGTTCATACGCGTCTGGCGCGCGGCTTCGTGACCGACTGCACGATGGACGGCGATGCGCGAATCGTGACGTTTGCGAACGGCACCATTGCGCGGGAGCTGTTTGTCGATTGCGACGATGCAAGACGCCGCCTCGTCTATGCCATCGTCGGCGAACGCATCAAGCAGCACAGCGCGTCATTCCAGATCGTCGATGACGGCGCAGGCCGCAGCCGGTTCATCTGGACTGTCGATGTGCTGCCGAACGAAATCGCACCTTATATCGACGCCCAGATGGATCTCGGCATGCTCGCGATGAAGGCAACCCTCGAGAATTGATCGCCTTATCCACGTGGTGGCACTTATGCCCAATTGCGGGCCGACTGATGGAACTTTCCATTCAAATTTTAATCTCTCTCGCGCCTTTAACCTTACCCAACACTTCAAGTGGACGGTTCAATATTTCCACATTTGCAACGTCTCCGTGACGCTAAGACTCCCGCCTCTGGGGGACAACGGAGGTGACACGTATGAGGGGTTTCAAACCCGCGGAAATAGAGACTGCTTCGACGTTCGGGTTACGCAGGATGGCGCCTCGCGTCTGCATCGTCGATCCAAAGCGGCATATCCGCACCTTCTTGGGGGAAGCGCTCGACGAACTCGGCTTCATCGCGAGTGAGTGTGCGGCCGCCAGCGAACTTCCGATGTTGCTGGACCAGCAACTGCCGGATCTTGTTGTTCTCGGAATACCGAGTGACGGTGTCGAGGCAGGACAAATCCTGAAAACCCTCGTCGGAAAAATGTTCGACGGAAAGGTGCTGCTGATCGGTCCCAAGGAATCGATCATCGTGACGGCACTTCGCCAGCTGGGGGAAGAAACGGGAATCGCGATGCTTCCACCGCTCGCGACCCCGTTCAGTGCGGACGGCTTGCGGGCCAGCGTCGCCACGCTGCTTCCGCAGAAGGCGCCGCCAAGTCCTCCTGTCGATGTCGCCGAGGCGCTCAAGGCCGGCTGGCTGGAGCTTTGGTATCAGCAGAAGATCGACGCCCACACGCTTGCGCCGCGCGGTGCGGAAGCGTTGATCCGGATGCGTCATCCCGCGTGGGGCGTGGTGCCGCCCGCGTCCTTCATTCCGGACGCCAGGGATCCGCAGTTCAAGGGACTGTCGGAGTTTGTGGTGCGCCGTGCACTTGAGGATTGGCACTATTTCGTCGGCCAGCATGGTCCCGTCGACATTTCCATCAATTTGCCGATCGGCTTTCTCGAAAACCCCGCATCGGTCAGCCAGCTATGCCGACAGATCCCGGATCATCCGGCGTTCGGCGGATTGATCGTCGAGGTCAAGGGCGCGGAAATCATCCAGAACCTCGATCTGGCGGTCGACATTGCCAAGCGCGTGCGCTTTCACAACATCGCCATCTCGATCGATGACCTCGGTATCGACTGGCCGTCACTCTCGCAACTGAAGAGTTTTCCGTTCGCCGAGATCAAGGTCGACCGCGAATTCGTCACCGGCTGCGCCGACAATCGCCTGAAGCAGACGGTGTGCCGCAGCATCCTCGATATGGCCGACCGCGTCGGTGCGCGCACGGTCGCCAAGGGTGTGGAGAGCAGATCGGATCTGATTGCGATCCACGAAATGGGATTCGATCTGGCGCAGGGCTATTTGTTCGGAAAGCCCGCCAATGCAAAGAAATTCGCGCGCGCTGCATTGTCTCGCCCGGTCACGGTTCCCGGCTGAAGATCGTTCAGTCGGCGAAAGCGGCGGCTCTCTGACCCCAATTGGTCAGCCGCACGGCCGCGGCGGCAAGAACACCGAGCAGGATCATGGATGCCGCCGCCAGCCAGAAAAAGTGCGAGCCGGTCGCGCCTTGCGACATCAGCCACCAGCCGCCGGCCATGACGAATACAAGCCGCGCCGTCTGCGCCAGCACCGGCCCAGCCACGCGCGCGGCGCCCTGCGATGAGAAATAAAGCGAAATCGCAAGACCGACGAATGCGAGAAAGGGTCCGACGATAGACAGGTAGTGACGGCTCGCAGCCCGCACAGCGGCGTTGTCGGTGAAAATGTTGACCCATACGTCCGGATAAAGCGCAAAGAAACTGCCGAAGAAACCCACCGCCGCGAACGACAGACCGCCTGCGGTCCACGCAATCCGCCGCGCCCGCGCGATGCGGCCGGCGCCGATTGCCATTCCGATCATCGGCACCGATGCTATGCCCACCGCGAAAGCCAGCGACGTCAGCATGAATTCCAGCCGCGCGCCGATGCCATAACCCGCCAGAACCTCAGTCCCGAAATTCGCCAGAAGATGCGTGAAGATCGTCACCGTCAGCACGATCTGCAGCGGCGAGAAGCAAGCAATCGCGCCGACTTGCAGAATGTCGTAAAACATCGCGCGCTGAAACCGGAAGCCCCTGAAATTCAATTTCACACGGCTGCGGCCCGACAGCAGATACCACGCCATGATGGCCGCGCCGATCGAGAACGCCATCAACGTTCCGGCTGCAACACCCCGCATCCCGAATTGCGGCACGGGTCCGAAACCAAGGCCCAGCACACCGCCGAACACGATCTGAAAGAAGGCCGAGTTGAGAATGATCGCCGACGGCAGTTTCATATTGCCGGTCCCGCGCAACAATGCCGCCAGCGTGTTCATGATCCACGGCAGGACCGCGCCTGCAAAGAAAATCTGCGCATAGCCGATGGCCTCGCTCAGAACGCGACCTTTGCCGCCGAGCGCTGCAAACAGATACGGTCCGAAAATCAGCATCCCGGCCATGAAGGTCAGGCCGAAGCAGATGCCGATCATCAGCGCATGCACTGCAAGCGCCGATGCGCGCTCGGCATCGTCTGCGCCCAGCGCCCGCGCAATCGCGGATGCGACACCGCCGCCCATCGCGCCACCGGACATCGTCATCATCAAAAT
>CALRLJ020000401.1:0-3632 GCA_943368635.1 Sediminibacterium ginsengisoli
AGCGCGGCAACTACATCCTGGAGCTAGAAACGCGCTACTCGTTGTTTTCGCAACCGGGCAAATTCCGAACTATCGCATGGTTCAACAGCGCCAATTCCGGCAGCTATCGCGAAACGCTGAACAATCCGGCGTTCAATCTCGACATCAGCCGGACCCGCGAAGGGCGCATCAAGTATGGCTATGTTTTCAACATCGAGCAGGCGATCACCGGCGACGTCGGCGTATTCGGCCGCTGGAGCTGGAACGATGGCAAGACAGAGATCATGGCCTTCACCGACATCGATGCCAGCCTCTCGTTCGGCACGTCGATCAAGGGCACATCATGGGGCCGGCCAGATGACACGATCGGCATCGGCGGCGCGTTCAACGCCCTGTCACGCGATCATCGCGACTTCATCGCAGCCGGTGGCCTCGGCGTGTTAATCGGCGACGGCCAGCTCAACTACCGGCAAGAGAAGATCTTCGAAGCCTATTACGCACTGGCGCTGACCAAACAGATCACAGCCACCGCCGATTACCAGTTTATCTCGAATCCCGCCTACAACGCGGATCGCGGCCCGGTCTCGATCTTCTCAGGGCGTCTGCGCGGCGAATTCTAGACGCTTCGCACCACGGCCAGCGCGGGTGGCGCGGCAATCGGTGCAAACGACTCCGCCTGCGCAAAGGCCCAGGCATGGAAGCGCGGACTCTCGATATCGCCTTCCAGCAGTTCGCCCGGACGAAGCTGCGGATAAAGCCGCGCGAATGACAGAACATCCGTGCCAGATATACGATGCGAGAAGTGGATCGGTCGGATTTCCTGCGGATGACTGAGACCCGCCGCCGCAATCATTTCCGCCAGAGCATGCAGCGTCGCGTGGTGATAGTTGGCGACCCGCGTGGTTTTATCAGGAACCACCAGAGCGCGGTTGCGCGTCGGATCCTGCGTCGTCACACCGGTCGGACAGCGATCGGTGTGGCAGCTCAGGGACTGAATGCAGCCGAGCGCGAACATGAACCCGCGCGCCGAATTGCACCAGTCCGCGCCCAGCGCCATGGCACGCGCCACATCGAAGCCCGTCGCGATCTTGCCAGCCGCACCGATCCGGATGCGGTCCCTCGCGTTGATTCCGATCAGGGCATTATGGACGAAACTCACGCCCTCGCGCATAGGCATACCAAGATGGTCCATGAACTCGGCCGGCGCGGCACCGGTGCCGCCTTCATTGCCATCGACCACGATGAAGTCCGGATAGATCCCGGTCTTGATCATCGCCTTGCAGATCGCAAGGAACTCCCAGCGATGGCCGATGCAAAGTTTGAAGCCGACGGGTTTGCCGCTCGATAGCCGCCGCATTTCCCCGATGAACTGCATCATCTCGATCGGCGTCGAGAACGCACGATGATAGGCTGGCGAAATGCAATCCTCGCCCATCGCAACGCCGCGAATGCGTGAAATCTCCTCGGACACTTTCGCCGCCGGAAGCACGCCGCCATGGCCAGGTTTCGCGCCCTGGCTGACTTTCAGTTCAATCATCTTGATCTGATCGTCGCTCGCAATCTTGGCGAACAATTCGGGATTGAACGTACCGTCGGGATTCCGGCAACCGAAATATCCCGATCCGATTTCCCAGATCAGATCGCCGCCGTTCTCGCGGTGATAGGGACTAACGCCGCCCTCGCCGGTGTCATGCGCGAAGTTTCCCTTCTTCGCACCGGCATTGAGCGCGCGCACCGCGTTAGGACTAAGCGCGCCGAAGCTCATCGCGGAGATATTGAACACAGATGCCGAATACGGCTTGGTGCAGTCGGGCCCGCCAACCATAACGCGGAAGTGCTCATCAGCCGGCGGCTTCGGCGCGACCGAGTGATTCATCCATTCGTAGCCCTGAGCGTAGACATCTTCCTGCGTCCCGAACGGACGCTTGTCGAGCACCATCTTGGCCCGCTGATAGACAACTGCGCGGGTATCGCGACTGAATGGCTTGCCGTCCTTCTCGCTCTCGAAGAAATACTGCCGCATCTCGGGCCGGATTTCCTCCAGCAGAAAGCGGATATGCGCGGAGATCGGATAGTTGCGCAGAACAGCGTGACTCTTCTGCAGCATGTCGTGAATGCCGAGGACCGACAGCGAGCCGAAGATGGCGATCGGAATCGCAAACAGCACGAAGTGCTTGGATACATAGATCGCGCTGCCGACCAGAAAGGCGGTGACAATAATGCACAGCGTGAGAATGATGAAACGAGGCGACAACATCAGCGCGATAGTTTGCATAAAAACCTCGAATTCGGCGAAGCGCTTCGATCCTGGCCCGCATGTTGGCCGGTTTCCCTGCGCGGGTCGATAGCGCAACGCGAACAACTGCAATAGGCAAGGACTATACACCAAACCGTCAGCCATCGACATCAACGTGGTCTGGAACGTGGTCTGAGCCTGCGACGGAGCTGACGTGATCCTGTCACATCGCGCACGTAACACTTGCGGCTTGCCTGTTTGCTGCAGAGCAATATCCGGGCACGGCCGGCTTACGCTGTTCCGACGATGCGATCAGTGCTGATGAGGATGCATCTCGCCGGGAATGCCGCTTTTCTCAAGTCCGCCGTCGGCGATCCACATCTCGGTGTTTTTGATGGCCCGCATGATATGGTCGTCGGTACGTGTGAAATCGTAAGGCGAACCGACCAAGGGACATAGCGGCGGCACAACGCAATACTCGACGGTCGGCTCAAGGTATTTTAGTTCGGTGGTCATCTGCCGGGAAATCAGCAGCGTCAGGGCGTGCAGCGCGGTAGCAACGGCTCCGACCGGCGGCTCCTGCCCCGCGCAGGCAAATCCGGTCGGCATGATAATCAGGCGCTGCGCGCCCTTCTCGATGGCGACGCGGATCGGTGTATTGCTCGATATTGCCCCATCGGCCAAAAATCGATTCTTGTGTTTGACCGGCGCGAAGGCCCCCGGAATTGCGGTGCTGGCCACAATCGCCTCGGCGGCGGAGCCTTCGGAAAGCACCACGGTCTCACCGGTCACAATATCGGTCGTGACGATATGAACCGGCACGACCGCGTCTTCCAGTTTCTTGTACGGAAGATGATCGTCGATCAGCTTGCGAACGCCGTCGTGCGAGATCAGGAAATCCCGGCGCCACAGGAACCCGGCAAACGAGGCCAAAGACACCGGGAACACATCGTGCCGTGTCAGCCGACGCCAGATGTCCGCCAGTTTCTTGACCCCGTCCAGTGTCGGCGCTCCGGCATAATAAGCGCCGTTCATCGCCCCCACACTCGATCCGACCACCAGATCCGCCGTGACCCCATGGGCCGCGAGGGCCTGCATCATCCCGACCTGAATAGCGCCAAAACTTCCGCCGCCCGCAAAAACGAAAGCTGTCTTTTTCTCTGGTTGGCTTTCTTTGCCGTGCATCGCGTCCACAACTCTCTTCTTACGTCAAATCTGCAAGAGATATACGTATCGAGACGCTGGATTTATACGAACGCTTCCACAGGGCAAGCCATCAAGTTTGCTTGTTCGGGCGAGCGGGTCTTCAGGCCCGCGCCAGAACCTTCTTCTTGTGGGTCTCGGCAAGCCTGCTCATTGCATCGTTGCGCCCGCCAAGTACGCGGGTCAGGTGCAGCGCACCGTCCAGCAGAAGTTC
>CALRLJ020000402.1:0-3630 GCA_943368635.1 Sediminibacterium ginsengisoli
GGTTGAGATTGGTCAGGATCGTGTAGAGCCAGGCGCGCAGGTCGCCGCCAAGAAACAGCTTTTCCGAACGCAGCGCCCGCACCAGCGTGTCCTGCACCAGATCGTCGGCAATGTCCGTGTCCCGCGCCAGCGCCCGAGCGTAGCGCCGCAGGGCCGGGATCATGGTCTCGACGCTATGGCGGAAATTGTTGCTCATCCAGGATCTGTCCAAGGCTCGTCCGGTGCGGCGGCGCATCTGCCGTTCTACCGTAAAAAACACCGCAAACAGGGGAGTATTCCGGCGATCTAGCTCCTTAGCGTGCGGGCTACCCCGGCTGGCCGGCTTGTACGGCTTTGGTGCCTATGTCATGAGGGGCCTCTTTTATACGACAATCTGGACTTGGTTCGATGGCTGAAAATATGGGCCTGATGCGCGGCAAGCGCGGCGTCATCCTCGGTGTGGCGAACAACCGCTCGATCGCTTACGGGATCGCGAAATCCTGCCGCGATCAGGGCGCGGAACTTGCGCTGACATGGCAGGGCGATGCACTGAAAAAGCGCGTCGAGCCTCTCGCGAAAGATCTAGGTGCGATCACGCTCGGTCATTGCGACGTCACTGATCCAGCGAGCATCGATGCGGTATTCGCCGAGGTGAAGAAGCAATGGGGCAAGATCGACTTCGTCGTTCACGCCATCGCGTTCGCCGACAAGGACCAACTCGACGGCCGCTATCTCGAGACCACGCAGGAGAACTTTACCAACTCCATGCTGATCTCGTGCTATTCGCTGACCGCGATCACCCAGCGCGCCGAGCATCTGATGACCGACGGCGGTTCGATCCTGACACTGTCCTATTACGGTGCCGAGAAGTGGATGCCGCATTATAACGTGATGGGCGTGGCCAAGGCAGCACTTGAGGCCAGCGTGCGTTATCTCGCGGCGGATTTGGGCGAGAAGAATATCCGCGTCAACGCCATCTCGGCGGGACCGATCAAGACGCTGGCCGCATCCGGCATCGGCGATTTCCGCTACATCCTGAAGTGGAACGAAGCCAACGCACCGCTGCGGCGGAACGTGACGCAGGAAGAGGTCGGCGATAGCGCGATGTATCTGCTCTCCGATCTGTCGCGCGGTGTTACCGGCGAAGTGCATCATGTCGATTCCGGCTATCACGTCACCGGCATGAAGCGCCCCGAAGCGCCGGACATTTCGCTGGGCGGGAAAGAATAACGCCACACAAGCACGCCGTCATCCGGAGGTGCGAGCGACGTTTGTCGCGAGCCTCGAAGAATGAGATGATCGTCTTCCTATCGCGCTGCCATCCTTCGAGGCTCGCCGCAAGAGCGGCTCACACCTCAGGATGACGGCCAAGACCAAGAAGAGTCCCCATGCCATCACCCACCGTTTACTTCGTCCGTCACGGCCAGACCGAATGGAATGCTGCGGGCCGCTTTCAGGGCACGCAGGACATTCCGCTGAACGATCTCGGCAAGAGCCAGGCGGTCCGCTCCGGCGAGTTGCTGGTCGACATTCTGGCGCGCGATGAGCACGATCCTTTGAAGATGCCGTTCGTGTCGTCGCCACTCGGCCGCGCACGCAACACGATGGAACTGCTGCGCGCCGCGCTCGGCGTTCCGCCGCATGGCTACGCGCTCGACGACCGCCTGCGCGAGATCGGGTACGGACACTGGGAGGGTTCGACGCTGCCGCAGATGGAGCAGTCGCATCCGGAGATCTTTGCGGAGCGTCAGGTCGATAAATGGGGCGTGCCGCCGCCGGGTGGCGAGAGCTACGCCTCGGTGACCATCCGCATGCGCGACTGGTACGACTCGCTGATTCAGGACACCGTGGCGGTGTCCCATGGCGGCTCGATGCGGGCGCTGCTGGTGGCGCTGGACGTCGAGACGCCGGTCGGTGCGGCGGACCTGACGGTGGAGCAGGGCGTGGTCTATGTTTTCGCCGACGGGCAGGTCACGAAACATAGTTAATGCTTCGTTAAGGTGGCGCTTTAAGTGCCTCGCATTTGACCCTAACCGCCCTGCGCGTTACGACTTTAAGTCAATTATCGCGAATAGAGCCTCCTTGGCTTCTCGGGTCTTTTCCTATGTCCTTCAACACCTTCGGCCATATGTTTCGCGTCACCACCTTCGGCGAAAGTCACGGGGTTGCGCTGGGCTGCGTGGTCGATGGCTGCCCGCCGCAAATCCCGCTGACGGTGGAGGAGATTCAACTGGATCTCGATCGCCGCCGCCCCGGCCAGTCGCGGTTTACGACCCAGCGCCAGGAGGCCGATCAGGTCAAAATCCTGTCCGGCGTGATGGACACCGACAAGGGCCAGGTCACCACCGGCACACCGATAGCGCTGATGATCGAGAACACCGACCAGCGTTCGAAGGACTATTCGGAGATCAAGGACAAGTTTCGTCCGGGCCATGCCGACTTCACCTACGAGGCAAAATACGGCCTACGCGACTATCGCGGCGGCGGGCGCTCAAGCGCGCGCGAAACCGCGGCGCGTGTCGCGGCTGGTGCGGTTGCGCGCAAGATCATGCCCGACGTGAAGGTGCGCGGCGCGCTGGTGCAGATGGGTCCGCACAAGATCGACCGCGCTAGATGGGACTGGGATGAGATCGGCCGCAATCCGTTCTTCTGTCCGGACAAGGCGAAGGCCGAATTCTTCGCCGAGTATCTTGATGACATTCGCAAGCGCGGGTCATCCATCGGCGCGGTTATCGAGGTTGTCGCCGAGGGCGTGCCGGCCGGATTGGGCGCGCCGATCTATGGCAAGCTCGACAGCGATCTCGCTTTGGCACTGATGAGCATTAACGCGGTGAAGGGCGTCGAGATTGGCGCCGGCTTCGGCGCCGCTGAACTGCACGGCGAGGAGAACGCCGACGAAATGCGCATGGGCAATAATGGTCCGGTGTTTCTATCCAACCACGCCGGCGGAATCCTCGGCGGCATCTCGACCGGTCAGCCGGTGGTGGCGCGCTTTGCCGTCAAACCGACATCATCGATCCTGACGCCTCGCCGCACCATCGATAAAGCCGGCGCCGACACTGACATTATGACCAAGGGCCGGCATGACCCTTGCGTCGGCATTCGCGCGGTGCCGGTCGGCGAGGCGATGATGGCCTGCGTGATCGCCGATCACCTGCTGCGCCATCGCGGGCAGGTCGGCTAACCCCGATCTTGACCGGATCGGGTCTCCGTCGCACAACCTTCTGGTCATGCAGGCTGTGGATCTCACAAGCGTTTCTGACTGGCTGGCCGGCGGCGCGCAGTCGGCGTCCCGGGTCGATCAGTTCGTGATCGAAGCTAGCGAACGGCTGGTCGCGGGCGGTCTCCCGCTGTGGCGCGTGGGCGTTTTCGTGGGCATGCTTCACCCCAGCCTGATCGGCCGCAATTTTATCTGGCGGCGCGGCTCCGGCGTCACCATGGGTGGCATGGCCTACGGTTCGGAATTGCAGGACGATTATCTTTCAAGTCCGCTGGCGACGGTCTTTGAACAGGGACGGGAGGTCCGGCAGCGGCTTTCGGATCACAGCATTGGCAACTCGCCGTTTTTCTCCGATATGCGCGCTGAGGGTGCGACAGACTACCTCGCGCTACCTCTCGTCATGTCCGATGGCGAGGTTCATGCTTCGAGCT
>CALRLJ020000403.1:0-3615 GCA_943368635.1 Sediminibacterium ginsengisoli
TGACCGACGGCGGGTTCGCGTTCTGAGTCAGCGGCGGAAACACCACGCGCGGTCCGGTCTTGGCATTCACGTCAACCGGCTGTTCCTCGCGCGACACCATGCGCTCTGCGGTCTTGTCTCCGACGCGGTCGGTGATCTGCTTGCCCGAACCGTCGCCCGCCCCCGGCGGAATGATCTTGTTCGGTCCGGCATCGGCCTTGATGACCGGCGGCTCGCCGCTGCGCGGAGAGCCGACGAAAGTCCTGTAAGCGAATGCAGCGCCGGTTCCGACAACCGCAAGCAGAAGAACGACCACAACCGTCATGGTGCCGCCGCGACGCTGCTTCGGTTCCTGATCGAGATTGTCATCGTAAGGCGGACGGTCATAGGTGCCGTCGCCGTAGTGTTCGTCGTCGGCGTACTGGTCGCGGCCCTGCTCGTGATCCGGGCGGCCATAGAGCACGTCATCGTAACGATCGGTGCCCGCGGCCTGATGGCCACGCGTCTGCCCCGACAGCACCGGATCGTATCCGCTATGATCGAACTGCGGAGCGTGGCTGCGATAGGACGGATCGTTCTGCGTGGCCGCATAGCGCGGGTCGTAATGATCGTCGCGCGGAGCGTAATGTTCCTCGTCGCGGTATACCGGCTCTTCCCGATGGGCAGGCGGATCACGATAGGCAAGCTGCTGCGGCACGGGCCGCATGGCATTGAGATTTTGCATCCACGACGGACGGCTCGCAGGAGCGTCATCCTCGGCGGCCGGTTCAGGCGCATCGTAGGGATCATGCTGATCGTAAGCTTGCGGCTGCGGCTGCCGATGGCCGTCCCCGAACGTTGTGAGCGGATCGCTCTGCCCGATCAGGCGCGCAAGTTCCGCAAGCGGATCGCTCCCACCTTGCTGAGGAGCCGAATGGGATTGATCCCGGCCGTAATCGTCATCCGCCGGAAACGGTCTGTCGCGATATTGGTTCGCCATTGCGATGCTGTATCCCCTTCGGGAAAGCGCCCGCCCGTCATTCAAACGGAGCGACCGCTATTCACACTGCCGCCACCCGTTCCCCGCGGCGGTCAAATCCCCCAACCAGTACTAACCCTTGGTCCTTTGATTTCAACATTCGCAAGGATGCCCGCTGAAACGGAAAGCGAATGTTAAAATCGAGCCACTAGCGCATCTCGTCTGGAGCGTGGACGCCGAGTACGGCAAGGCCTGAAGCCAGAACCGAGACGACGCTCTGGACCAGAGCAAGTCGCGCGATTGTTACTTCTGCATCATTCTGGATAATGAAGCGTAAATGAGGCATATCGCGCCCCTTGGTCCAGAGTGCGTGGAATTCGCTTGCGAGATCATACAGGTAAAACGCGATTCGGTGCGGCTCATGTGCGAGCGCTGCCGATTCCACGATCCGGGGGAAAATCGCGATCTGCCGGATCAGGCTGAGTTCAACCGGATCGCTGAGACGCTCGATCTTCGCATCGCGCAGGAACGCAACGCGCGCCGCCGCATCCTCCGGCAATGATGGAACCGTCTCGCGCGCATTCTTGAAAATCGAATGTCCGCGCGCGTGCCCGTACTGCACATAGAACACCGCATTGTCCTTCGACTGCTCGATCACCTTGGCGAGATCGAAGTCCAGCACCGCGTCATTCTTGCGGAACAGCATCATGAAGCGCACGGCATCGGAGCCGACTTCGTCCACGACCTCGCGCAGCGTGACGAAATCGCCGGAGCGCTTCGACATTTTCACCGGCTCGCCGTTGCGCAGCAGCTTGACGAGCTGGACGATCTTCACGTCGAGCGCGGCCTTGTTCGCGGTGACGGCCTTGATCGCCGCCTGCACGCGCTTGATGTAGCCGCCGTGGTCGGCGCCCCACACATCGACCATGTTGAGGAAGCCGCGATCGAACTTGGTCTTGTGATAGGCAATGTCAGACGCGAAGTAAGTGTAAGAGCCGTCGGATTTCAGCAGCGGGCGATCCACGTCATCGCCGAATTCAGTGGCGCGGAACAGTGTCTGCTCGCGATCCTCATAGTCCTCAACCGGCGCGCCCTTCGGCGGCGGCAGGCGGCCTTCATAGACATCGCCCTTGGCGCGCAGTTCGGCAATGGTCGCGCCGACGCGATCGTTACCTTTCTCGTTGAGCGAACGCTCCGAGAAAAACACATCGTGCCTGATGTTCAGCGCGGCAAGATCGCCCTTGATCATGTCCATCATCATGGCGATGGCTTTGGCGCGCACCACCGGAAGCGACTCGACTTCGGTTTGTGTCAGCAGCTTGTCGCCGTACTCGGCGGCCAGTGCCTTACCGACGGGCACAAGATAATCGCCGGGATAAAGCCCTTCCGGAATCTCACCGATGGTTTCGCCCAAGGCTTCGCGATAGCGCAGGAACGCCGAGCGCGCGAGCACATCGACCTGCGCACCGGCGTCGTTGATGTAGTATTCCTTGGTGACGTCGTAGCCTGCAAACGACAACAGACTCGCCAGCGCATCGCCGAACACAGCGCCCCGGCAATGACCGACATGCATCGGTCCCGTCGGATTGGCGGAGACGTACTCGACGTTGACCTTTTCGGCTGCACCGATGGCGCTGCGGCCATAGCCGGTGCCCTGCTCCAGCACGGTGCGCAACGCACCGAACCATGCGGAGGTCTTCAATGTGAGATTGATGAAACCCGGACCGGCCACATCGACTTTTTCAACGACCGGATCGGCGCGCAGCTTTTCAGCGATCTTGTCGGCCAGTTCGCGCGGCTTCGCCTTCGCGTCCTTGGCCAGAACCATCGCGGCATTGGTCGCCATGTCCCCGTGGGTGGCGTCGCGCGGCGGCTCGACCACCACGCGGGAAAGATCGATCCCCGCAGGCAACACGCCCTCGCTGCCGAGCGCAGCGCACACGGCATGCACGCGCGTCAACACATCGGCGAACAGATGCTGGGGCTGGCTAGGCGACGTCATTTCAAAAGTTTCCTGCGGAAAGTGGCTCATAAAACGGCTTATTCAGGCCGCCGCCTAACGTAAATCCGGGGTCGAGTCAAAAAGCCGCTGATGCTCGATAATGGCGTATCTGTCGGTCATTCCGGCAATGAAATCGCCGATCCGGCGCGCCCGGCCAGCCTCGTCGTCCTCGCCGTGATGGGGCAGCCATTCCGCGGGCAGATCGTCCGGTTCGGCCCAATAGCGGGCGAACAGATCGCTCACCACGTTGGCGGCGTCCCGCATCACGCTCATCACGCGTTCGTGGCGATACATCCGTATCCGCAAGAACGCCTTGATCGCCGCTTCGGCCTGCTCCGCGTGGGCTGAAAACGCGACGATCACGCCGTCATGATTGCGGACGTCGGACGCGCTTTGCGGCTGGACGATTGCCAGCCGTTTGCGCGTCTCCGAAAACACATCCTCGATCAGATAGGAGATCAGTTCGCGCACCAGTTCAGCGCCGCGCCGTGTCTCGTCGAGAGCCGGATAACGCGTGCTGATGACCGCGTTGATGTCTGCGATCAGCGGAATGACGTTGAGGTCGTCGACCGTGAACAGCCCTGCCCGCAAACCGTCATCGATGTCGTGCGCGTCGTAGGCGATGTCGTCGGCAACGGCTGCAACCTGCGCCTCCAGCGAGGCATAGCTCCACAGT
>CALRLJ020000404.1:0-3611 GCA_943368635.1 Sediminibacterium ginsengisoli
TCCCCAACCCCAACACAGGATGAACGGCAAATGGCAAAATGGCGGCAAACTCCGGCGCAAAGGGCCAAAAGGTGACGGACGCCGCCGAGTGTGCTTGTCATCATACCAACACAGCGAATGCTCAAAAGCCGCATCCAGCCGCTCGCAAGACCAAATAAAATCCAAGTGCCAGCCATGTCCAAAACCCCGATGGCCAGAAGCCCGCATCGTCTCCTCCGCAGCATGCTGCTGGCGCTGCTGGTCTGTGCTGCCGGCATCTGCCCGACACAGGGTTCGGCCGCGTCGTCGCTGCGCTTTTCTCTCGACCGGGCCATCGATGGCGCGGCGGCCCCGTTCGTCCTTGCCTCGGCCAAGGGGCTGTTTCGCGCCGAAGATCTCGCCGTCTCGACCGACGCCGCGACCGGTTCGCCCGACGCCATCGCACGCGTCGCATCTGGCAACAGCGACATCGCGCTGGCCGACATCAACGCGCTCATCCGTTATCGCGACAAGGAGGGCGCTGCGCCGGTCAAGGCGATCTTCGTGCTCTACAACAAGGCGCCCTACGCGATCATCGCGCGCAAGAGCCGCGGCATCGCGACCCTGTCGGACATCGAAGGCAAGACCATCGGCATTGTCGACGGCGATCTCGCAGCAAAGCTGTGGCCTGCGATTGCGCGCCTGAACAACATCAAGCTCGCCAAGGTCAGGATGGAGAAAGTCGGCGCCGCAGTGCGCGAGCCGCTGCTGTCCGCCGGTCAGGTCGATGCGGTGACCGGCTTTTCGTTTCTGACGGCGATCAACCTGCGCGACCGCGGTGTCCCGGCGGGCGATCTTGCGGTGCTTCGCTTCTCCGAGTTCGGCAGCGAGGTCTACGGACACGCGCTGATCGTCAATCCGAAATTCGCCGCCGCCAATCCCGACGCGGTGAAAGCATTTGTGCGCGCCACCATCGCGGGCATCCGGTTGAGCCTCAAGGATCCCGCACGCGCGATCGACGATGTGCTTTTGCAGATGAGCAACGGGTCGCGCGACATCGAACTCGACCGGCTGCGCGCCGTGCTCAAGGACAATATCGTCACCGATGACGTGAAGCAAAACGGCCTCGGCGGGGTCGAACCCGGCCGTTTCGACAGCGGCGTCGGCCAGATCGCGGACGGCTATGAATTCCGCAAGCGACCTTCCATCGGCGATATTTTCGACGACGCGTTCCTGCCGCCCGTGAGTGCGCGCAAGGTCAACTGAGCCGTGCTACCGGCCGGCGCGCCAAAGCTCTCGGTTCCCCCGCCTCATACTTTTCATCGCAGCGCCTTGATCTGGCCAGCGCGATGCCTCCCTTTGCTTGCAGATTGCCGCCTCGCATCACACCTCGCACAATCACGGAACGTCCATGCAAGCCGAATTGCAACACGCCGACCCGTATGCCGATCCGCACGACGCCATCGGCGCGCAGCTTCGCGACATCGCGCCGCGCCTTGCGCACGATCCATCCGGGTTCGAGGTGACACCTGCGGCGTCGCCTGAGCCGGCCCGCGCGCCATCGCTCCAAGACATTCAGGTTCAAGACCTTCCGCTCCAAGACCTTCCGGTTAAAGACGCTCCGCTTAGAGACATGCCGCTTAGAGACATGCCGCTGAAAGACATGCCGCTGAACGACAATATCGGCAACATCGACGATCTGACACCGCGCGCAGGGGCGGGCCGTGGCCTGGTGCTAATTGTTTGCGCGGGCATCGCTGCGGCTGCGGCTTGGTATTCCTATGGTGACGAAGCCAAGCAAAGGCTTTCAAACCTCTCGAACCTCGTGCCGCAGTTTCTCGCAGGCGCGCCAGCGCAAAACGCCGGTGCTGCGGATTCACAGAACGCGGCGTCTGACATCGTTGACTCTCAACCCGCTGCTGGCCCGGCGCCCGCGCAAGAGACCGCTGCGACACCTGCAATCCCGGCGCAACCTGCGGCAGCGCCTGCTGCATCAGCAGCGGAGGCGCCTGCGGTGCAGGCGGCGCTTCCGCCTGAACTTGCGCAGTCGATTGAAACGATGACGCGCGAAATCGCATCGCTGAAGCAAACCGTGGAACAGTTGCAAGCCGGTCAGCAGCAGCTGGGCCGCGATGTCGCGAAGGTCACGGAGCATGACGCGCAGCACAAGCCCGCCGTTCGCGCAGCGAAGCCGACCGCAGCGAAACCAGCCGCAGCGCCGCGCCCGCAGCGTGCGGCAGCAACCGGCGCGCCGCCGCGCAACCTCGGCACCCTTACGCCCTACTCGCCGTCGCCGGCCTATTCGCAAGGACGGGCCACGCCTCAAGGGCAGACCTATCCTCAAGGACAGGCCGCCTATCCTCAAGGTGTCGCGCAACGCGACGCCATCCCGCCACCTGCGCCCAGACAACTTCCGCCGCAGCCGGGCGACACCAGCGCTCCCCGGCCACCGATGCCGCTGCGATAGGCGGATATTCTAAGCGGCGTGCGTAAGGTCGATCAGCTGCGCGTCGGCCAGTGCCGCTCGTGGAACCAGTTGCGATAGTCCGACGACATTTTCGCGCGCTGCGCCTGCGGCGCATGCCGTTTGCAGGTCGCGGCTTCATCGGTGTTGTCCCGCGCCGCCCAGCGCAGTTCCGCGCAGTCGTTCGGATTGTAAGCCATCTCAAAATCCGGCATCCGGTCGATCACATCCTGCAGCGACAGCGTCCACTGCGACCCGTCGCTGCGGGCATAGGATATTTTGCGCGCGGCCAGCTCAGAGGCCAGCACGCCCTGCAATTCGGTTTTCACCGCCTCGACGCTTTTGCCGGCAGGCACCGCATACCGTGCAGACCGCCTCACGAAGCGATCCGGAAATCCGCGCACCACATCGATTGCAATCAGCAGACGGAAATCGCGCGATGGCGTTGAGTAATCCTCCCACGCGCCGGTGGTCTGGAAAATCGACGGGCCGTTCGGCATCGCGATCTCGCCGGGCTTTTTCTCCTGATATTTTCGTCCGTTTTCCACCGAAGTCACGCGCGTTTTCACCTGCTCGTGCAGGCTGGCGATGGCGTCCGACATTGCTTTCACCGGATCGAGCGGATCGGGCGACATCACGTCGTCCATGCGATCGTAAAAATCCTCGACACTCATCTGCGACTGGTCGAGCGAGAAATCGCCGTAACCCGGATTTTTGGCGATGTCGGCATTGGCCAGCCGCCGCAGCAGGCCTTTGCCGTCGCGCACGATGGGTCGGAAGTGCTTGAAGCCGGAACTGCCCAGCGAAGGATCGTGCGCGAACAGGAAATTGCCGCGCCAGAACCGCTTGCGCGTGATCGATCCATCGGGCTCGGCATCGACCGCGAGGAACACGCCGGGCTTGCCGTCCAGCTCGGGCACGCGATGCACCAGCATCAGCACATGGCCGTAAGGATCGGCGTACACCGTGCCCGGCCGCAGCGCGCGCTCCGTCAGCGCCACCGTATAGAAATCGGTATTGTCGTCGCTGCCCGCCACACGCACCGCGCCGGTATGCACGACGTCGCCGACATCGCGCAGATATTCGGCGAATGTGGTCGGGCGTTTCGGCTTCGGTGCCGGTGCAGCGGCAGGAGGCGGCGCGGACGCCTCCGTCGGTTGCGCGCGGGTGAACAATCCTCCAAGCGTCG
>CALRLJ020000405.1:0-3611 GCA_943368635.1 Sediminibacterium ginsengisoli
CATTGAAGCAATTCGGCGTTGCGCCGGACAGCATTCGCGATGTCGTCATCACGCACCTGCACTACGACCACGCGGGAAATCTCGATCGCTTTCCGAATGCGCGGTTTCATTTGCAGGATCGCGAAATGAGTTTCGCGACCGGCCGCTGCATGTGTCACGGCCTGTTGCGCCATCCGTTTTCCGCAGAGGATGTCACCTTGATGGTGCGCCACGTGTTCAGCGACCGTGTCGTATTTCATGACGGCGACGATGAGATCGCGCCGGGCGTGACGCTGCATCATATCGGCGGGCATTCGGATGGATTGCAGGTGGTGCGTGTCGAGACCGAACGCGGGCCCGTGGTGCTAGCGTCCGATGCCGCGCATTATTATGGCAACATGCAGCGCGGCAATCCGTTTCCGATTATCTACAACCTCGGTGACATGATGGAAGGCTGGAAGACCGTCGAACGGCTTGCCGGTCATGCTGACAGGGTCATCCCCGGTCATGATCCAATGGTGCGCGAGCTTTATCCGCGAGCGAGCGACAAGGTCGATGCCGTCGCGCTGCACAAGTCTCCGAAGCGGTCGGTCGCTGCCTAGACACGCTCAAGCGAGCGCTTGAACTGCTTTGCGAAAGCAGTGTAAGAAATTTCGCCTATCGATATAATAGAATACCGTTCTATCTAGCAGAACAATTCTGACGCAGCCCAAAAGCTCAATCGATAGCTGCGCAGTAGATGCCGCATCGAAACGGAGCGCGGTGACAAGGATGACCATGAACGAGTACGACGTTGTTGTTGTGGGCGCAGGCAATGCGGCGATGTGCGCAGCGCTGGCAGCGCGCGAACACGGCGTCAGTGTCGCCGTTCTGGAATGTGCGCCCGAAGGTGAGCATGGCGGCAATTCGAGTTTCACGGCTGGCGCGATGCGCGTCGCCTACAACACGGTGGACGATCTCTATGCGCTGATGCCGGATCTGTCCGACAGCGAAAAGGAAAACACCGACTTCGGCACCTACAGCGAAGATCAGTTTTTCGACGATATGGCGCGGGTCACGCAAAATCGCACCCACCCCGACATGGTCGAATTGCTGGTGCGGCGCAGCCACGCCACCATGAACTGGATGCGCGGCAAGGGCGTGCGCTTCGTGCCGATCTATGGCCGGCAGGCGTTCAAGATCGACGGCAAGTTCAAGTTCTGGGGCGGACTCACCGTCGAGGCTTGGGGCGGCGGACCGGGGCTGGTCGAGGCATTGCACAAATCAGCCGCGCGCGAAGGCATCGCGGTGATGTTCGAGACGCGCGCGCTGTCGTTGATTGCGGACGACAGCGGCGTGCAGGGCGTCCGCGTGAAGCAGGGCGGCAAGACGAGCGACATCCGCGCCAAGGCGGTCATTCTCGCCAGCGGCGGCTTTCAGGCCAACGCCGAATGGCGCACGCGCTATCTTGGGCCGTCATGGGATCTCGCTAAGGTGCGGGGCTCGCGGTTCAACACCGGCAGCGGAATCCAGATGGCGCTGGATATAGGCGCGCGGCCGACCGGCAACTGGTCCGGCTGTCATGCGGTGGGATGGGATCGCAACGCGCCGGAGCATGGCGATCTCGCGGTTGGCGATGGTTTCCAGAAGCACTCGTATCCGTTCGGCATCATGGTCAACGCCAAGGGCGAGCGCTTCGTCGATGAGGGCGCGGATTTCCGCAACTATACTTATGCGAAGTACGGCCGCGTGATTCTCGATCAGCCGGGCCAATTTGCCTGGCAGGTCTTCGACCAGAAGGTCGCGCACCTGCTGCGCGATGAATACCGCATCCGGCAGGTGACGAAGGTTCAGGCCGATACGCTGGAGGAGTTGTCGAAGAAGCTCGATGATGTCGATCCAGCAGGTTTCATGCGGACCGTTACCGGCTGGAACAGCGCGGTGAGGACTGATGTGCCGTTCAATCCGAACATCAAGGACGGACGCAGCACCGATGGCCTTGCCATTCCAAAGAGCAACTGGGCCAACACGCTCGACAAGCCGCCGTATCTGGCGTTCGCGGTGACCTGCGGCATCACCTTCACCTTCGGTGGATTGAAGATCACGCAAGCCGGCGAAGTCATCAGCCTCGATGAGGCGCCGATTCCCAATCTTTACGCGGCTGGCGAACTGGTGGGTGGCCTGTTCTATTTCAATTATCCCGGCGGCACCGGATTGACGGCAGGCGCGGTGTTCGGGCGCATCGCCGGGGATTCCGCAGGCAAGCGAGTGAAGGCGTCATGAACGGTTCATCGTTGGGGCCTGTCGGTTTTATCGGCCTCGGTGTCATGGGTGAGCCGATCTGCCGCAACCTTCTGAAGAAAAGCGGACAGCCGCTTATAGTCTATGACCTCGCGCCTGAGCCGCTTGCACGGCTTGGCAAAGAGGGTGCATCTGTCGCTGCTTCGGTCGCAGACGTGATGTCGCGTTGCGACGTTCTGTTTCTTTGCCTGCCAAGCGCCAGGCATGTGCGGGCCGCCTTTGAGGGCGGTACTGGAATTCTCGGGAATGTCCGGCCGAACCAGATCGTGGTCGATCTCGGCACATCGGCGGTCGATCTCACCCGCGACTTTGCGCGTCAACTGGAAGGCAAGGGCGCATCGTGGATCGATGCGCCGATCGCGCGAACGCGTCAGGCCGCGCAGGACGGCACGTTGAGCGTCATGGTCGGTGCATCACGGGAGTTGTTCGATACGGTGGAGCCGTTGATCCGCTGTTTCGCAACGGAAGTGACACTCTGTGGCGGCACGGGTGCCGGACAGGTGACCAAGATCCTCAACAACATGGTGCTGTTTCAGACGGTCAACGCGCTCGCCGAAGCCGTCACGATTGCCAGACAGAGTGGCGTTGAGCCGAAACTGCTGCTGGAGACGCTGTCGAAAGGCTCGGCGGACAGTTTCGCCCTCCGCAATCACGGACTGAAGGCCATCGTGCCGGGCGATTTTCCACTGCGCGCTTTCTCCACTGAATATGCCCTGAAGGACATGTCCTATGCGCTGGAGCTTGCAGCGCAAGGCGGCATCCGGCCGCGCGGCGCAGCGCTGGTCGGCGAAATTTTGCAAGAAGCCATCGATGGCGGCTTTGGCGACGCCTATTTTCCGGTGATCGCTGAAATCGTCGCTCGCCCCGCATCGTTCAACAAGGAGTAAGCGGATGCCGTCACCCGGTGTTGCTGCTGTGGATCGTGCATTGACTATTCTTGCTGCGTTCGATGGCGAGACGGAAGCGATGACGCTCGCCGCGCTGGCGCGCCGCACCGGGCTTTATAAAAGCACTCTGCTGAGGCTTATGACCTCGCTTCAGGAGTTCGGCTATCTCGGTCAGCTTGCCGACGGGCGTTATCATCTCGGGCCGACGCCGTTTCGCCTGGGCGCGGTTTATCAGCGCACGAACCGGCTGTACGATCATGTGATGCCGGTGCTGCGCCACCTCGTTGTTGCCGGAACCGAAAGTCCGTCGTTCCATATCCGGCACGACGCCAAACTGCGGCTCTGCGTGTTCCGGGTGGATTCACAGCATTCGACGCTGGATCGTGTCGAGGCCGGCGGGCTGCTGCCGCTGGATTGTGGTGCTGCCGGCAAAGTCATTCTGGCGTTTGGCGGTGAAAGGGGAGA
>CALRLJ020000406.1:0-3602 GCA_943368635.1 Sediminibacterium ginsengisoli
AGGAACCCGGTATTTGCTACGCTGCGGCGAGGCTTTCGTCCATATCGGCCCGGCTATGCATCCGCGCGGCCCCGAACCGCTGTGCGAAACAAGGCAAAATTGACACGTGCCCTGTTCGCGATGTGCATTTTCCTGACGCAGCCTGCCAAACGGACAATCAAACGTGATCCGGATCGCCCGTACGCTGCGCGTTCGGGCCGGGATGCATCTTGCCAGCCTCCCGATCTGACAGTATCCCTCGACACCGGTTGGCCGCTGTTCCGCGGGCGACATTGGATGCCGGTTAAGAATTAAGAATGTTGAATTGGCTGACCAGAGCAACGCGGATAAGGGCGGCCCGGCTTCTGGTCGCGCTGTATGCTTTTTGCGTTGTTATGCCGGTCGCCGGTTTCGCATTTGGCGATAGCGCCATGGCTGCGAATTGTCTGACCGGCATGTCATCGGGTGCGGTCCAGATTCAGCATTCCGCGCATCATCAGAACGATGTCCAGGCACATCAGGATCATGCTCATCATGATATGGGTCATCGCGCCGCCGCGATGAGCGGCGATGACGGCATGCGCATTGATCATGCCGGTATGAAAGGCCATGCCGGGACGCCTGCCTGCTGTGGCGTGATGTGCGTTAGCGCACTTCCGGCCGGCCTGTTTGAGTTGACGCCCCGAGCGGAGACTTATGCATCGGTTGTTGCGAACTCCGATGCCGGAATTTCCGGCGAGGCCCCGGACCTCCTTTATCGCCCCCCAATCGTCCTCCTGTCGATCTGATCGCCGGCGTCGCGACTGAATAGTCGCGCGCCTTCGAAGCCGTTTGACATTCGAGGATATGATGCCCGCGCAAAATCTGGCGAGGCTCGCTGCCGTTGATCCGGTGGCGAAGACGCTCGCGCTGCAACCTTTCAAACCCCTATTTCTATCGCTTGCCCTGCTTTTTCTCGCAGGATGCGCAGCGAAGCCGACGCTTCCGCCCGGACCGGACCCGTCCGAGCCTCAGGTGCGGACTCCGCGCGTCGAATACAGCTCCACCATCGGGCGCTATACGCGCCAGAGACCGGTCGCTCCTTCAAGTTGGCAGAAGCAGAACGAGCTTGTCGCGCCAGCTCCGAAATCCGGTCGGTAGGTGCGACATGACAGCTCATAATTTCAGGCTTCTCACGTCATTCGCGCGCGCCGGATGGTTGATGGTTGCGGGAAGCGCCATTCTGCTGTCCGGCTGCGCCTCCTTCTCGTCCGACGGCGGGATGAGCGTTGTCACAACGACGGTCTCGCAAGATCTCGGCAAGGATGCCGTTGCACTGCGCACGCCGGACGAGACGGCAACTGCCCGCACCACAACCGCACGGCTGCTCGCAAAGCCGCTCTCGGTGGATGCCGCGGTCCAGATCGCCTTGCTCAACAATCGCGGGTTACAGGCGGCTTACAACGAACTCGCCATCGCGGAGGCGAGGGCGGTGGAAGGCAGCCTGCCGCCGAACCCGGCTATTTCGTTGTCGCGGATCGCGGGATCTGTTGAGGTTGAAGTCGAACGCAAGATCGTCGCCAACGTTCTGGCACTTGCGACATTGCCGATTCGCTCGGAAATCGCCGCGGCGCGATTCCGGCAGGCACAAATCATCGCCTTGAGCGAAACGCTGCGGGTCGCCGCCGACACAAGGCGTGCATATTACCGTGCCGCTGCGGCCCGCGAACTTGCAGGTTTTCTGGCGCAGGCCCAGACCGGAGCTGAAACCGCAGCGAAACTTGCGATCCGCCTCGGCGAGACCGGCGGGATGAACAAGCTCGATCAGGCGCGTGAACAGGTGTTCTACGCCGATCTTACCGCGCAGCTCGCCATGACACGTCAGCGTGCAGCCAGCGAGCGGGAAGCACTCACCCGCGCCATGGGGCTGTGGGGCGACGATTTGGGATTTAGAATCGCTGCTGCATTGCCGCGATTGCCATCGCGGCCGCAATCGCTGCCGGGTATCGAAGCCGAGGCGGTTCGCCGTCATGTCGATCTGAAAATCGGGAGGATCGAGCTTGATGCATTAGCCAAATCCTACGGGCTGACGCAGGCGACCCGTTTCATCAACATTCTCGATGCCGGATTGATGTCGCGCGATACCAGGGACAAGGCGACCGGCGAGAAGATTCGCGACCGTGGCTTCGATGTCGAATTTCAGATTCCGATTTTCGATTTCGGCGAGGTTCGCGTCCGGGAGGCCGAGGCCACTTACATGCTGGCGGTCAACCGTCTGACGGAGCGCGCGGTCAATATCCGGTCCGAAGCGCGCGATGCGTACCGCACTTACAGATCGGCCTACGACATTGCCTCTCACTATCAGCGGGAGGTGTTGCCATTGCGCAAGATCATCTCGAATGAAACCCTGCTTCGTTACAACGGAATGCTGATCGACGTGTTCGCGTTGCTGGCAGAGGCGCGCCAGCGGATCGCCGCGACGACGGCCGCGATCGAGGCAAAGCGGGATTTCTGGCTGGCCGCAACAAATCTCAATTCGGCAGTGATGGGCGGAGGCTCGCCCGGACGCGGCGAAACTGTTTCCGCGATGTCCGGCACATCCGCCGAAACACCTCAGCATTGAAAGGACGAACCATGATCTCTCGCAGAGCAATTCTCGGATCGGCGGCGGTGCTGGCCGGCGCCGGTGTCGTCAGTGGCCGCGTTCAGGCGGCCGGCATTCCCGAAGCAGCGACCTCAACGGCAACAACGATGCAGCCGCCGCTGTTTCCCACAAGCGGTCCGGACTACCAGCCTGTCGTGACGCTGAACGGCTGGACGCTGCCATGGCGCATGAACGGCGACTGGAAGGAATTCCATCTGGTCGCCGAGCCGGTGAAGCGCGAATTCGCACCCGGCATGATCGCTCATCTGTGGGGCTACAACGGCCAGGCGCCTGGCCCCACCATCGAGGCGGTTGAAGGCGACAAGGTTCGCATCTTCGTCACCAACAAACTGCCCGAACACACCACCGTTCACTGGCACGGCATGATCCTGCCGAATGGCATGGATGGCGTCGGCGGTCTGACCCAACCGCACATCAAGCCAGGCAAGACGTTTGTGTACGAGTTCGTGCTGAAGAAGAGCGGCACCTTCATGTACCACCCGCATTCCGACGAGATGGTGCAGATGGCGATGGGCATGATGGGCTTTTTCGTCGTGCATCCGCGCGATCGGAAATTCATGCCGGTCGATCGGGATTTTGTGTTTCTCGCCAGCGCCTACGCCATCGAGCCGGGATCGTATCTTCCGAAAGTTTCGGAGATGACCGACTTCAACATGTGGACGTGGAACAGCCGGGTGTTTCCAGGAATCGATGCGCTGCCGGTTCGGCTTGGCGACCGCGTGCGGGTGCGGATGGGAAATCTCACCATGACCAACCATCCGATGCATCTCCATGGCCATGAGATCTTCGTCACCTGCACCGATGGCGGCTGGGTGCCTGAGACCGCGCGATGGCCCGAAGTTACCATCGATCTTCCGGTCGGCGGCATGCGCGCGTTTGAGTTCGTCGCCGATGCACCGGGCGATTGGGCATTCCATTGTCACAAGAGCCATCATGCCATGAATGCGATGGGACACGATGTGCGCAATTTCGTCGGAAC
>CALRLJ020000407.1:0-3582 GCA_943368635.1 Sediminibacterium ginsengisoli
GCCGCCTGCGCCACCGCGGGCGCCACGCGCAGGATCAGCCGCGGATCGAACGGTGACGGGATCAGCGAACCGGGACCGAAGCCCTGTGTCTCGCCGCCGTCGAAGCGCACAACGACATCGGATGGCGGATCGCGCGCAAGCTGCGCCAGCGCATCCACCGCCGCGCGTTTCATGTCCTCGTTGATTGCCGTCGCACCCACATCGAGCGCGCCCCGGAAAATAAACGGAAAGCAGAGAACATTGTTCACCTGATTGGGAAAGTCCGAACGGCCGGTGCAGATCATCGCGTCCGGGCGCACCTTGCGCGCCTCGTCCGGCATGATCTCCGGCGTCGGATTGGCAAGCGCCATCACCAGTGGCTTGTCGGCCATCGCCTTGACCATCTCGGGCTTGAGCACGCCACCTGCGGACACACCGAGGAACACGTCCGCTCCGCCGATCACATCGGCCAGCGTGCGCTTGTCGGTCTTTTGCGCGTAGACCGCCTTCCACTTGTCCATCAGCGTATTGCGGCCTTCATAGACAAGGCCGTCGATGTCGCAGACCCAGATGTTCTTGCGCTTGGCGCCGAGCGACACCAGAAGATTGAGGCAGGCGATCGCGGCAGCACCCGCACCCGACGCGACGATCTTGATGTCTTCGAGTTTCTTGCCGTTGAGAACAAGCGCGTTGCGGATCGCAGCGCAGACGATGATCGCCGTGCCATGCTGGTCGTCGTGGAAGACGGGAATTTTCATCCGCGCCTTGAGCTGTTCCTCGATCTCGAAGCACTCCGGCCCTTTGATGTCCTCAAGGTTGATGCCGCCGAAGGTCGGCTCGAGTGCCGCCACCGTCTCGACCACGCGCGCGATAGTGTCGGCGGCGATCTCGATGTCGAACACATCGATGCCGGCGAATTTCTTGAACAGGACCGCCTTGCCTTCCATCACCGGCTTGGATGCAAGCGGACCGATATTGCCGAGGCCGAGCACCGCGGTGCCGTTGCTGACAACAGCCACAAGGTTGGCACGGGTGGTGAGTTCGGCAGCCATCGCAGGATCGGCGGCAATGGCTTCGCACGCCGCAGCGACGCCCGGCGAATAGGCCAGCGCAAGGTCGCGCTGGTTGGCAAGCGGCTTGGTCGCCTGAATCTCGAGTTTACCGGGCCGTGGAAGGCGGTGGTAAGCCAGCGCCGCAAGGCGGAGCTCTTCAGACAACGTCGACGCCATACCCACTCCCGATATTCTTTTAGCCCCGCCTTGCGACGGTTATGCGATTCAGCTTTGCGGCAGATTGAGCCTGATGTGGAGTTCGCGCAACTGCTTGAGCGCGACCTCGGATGGCGCACCCATGAGCAAATCTTCGGCACGCTGGTTCATCGGGAACAGCGAAATTTCGCGCAGGTTGTTCGTGCCGCAAAGCAGCATCACAATACGGTCAACGCCCGCAGCCATACCGCCGTGCGGCGGTGCGCCGTACTGGAACGCGCGATACATGCCGCCGAAACGCTCGATGACCGTTTCTTCGCCATAGCCTGCGATCTCGAACGCCTTCACCATCGCGTCGGGGCGATGGTTGCGAATGCCGCCCGACGCTATCTCGTAACCGTTGCAGGCGATGTCGTACTGAAACGCATTGATCGTCAGCGGGTCTTGCGTCTGCAAGGCCTCCATACCGCCCTGCGGCATCGAGAACGGATTGTGCGAGAAGTCGACCTTCTTGTCTTCCTCGTTGTACTCGTACATCGGGAAGTCGACGATCCATGCGAGTTCAAACCGATCCTTGTCGATCAGGTTCAACTCTTCGCCCAACTTCGTGCGCGCGAGGCCCGCGAACTTCCAGAACTTTGACGGATCGCCGGCAACGAAGAACGCAGCATCGCCTTCCTTCAGGCCAAGCTGCTCGCGGATCGCAGCAGTGCGCTCCGGTCCAATGTTGTTGGCGAGCGGGCCAGCGCCCTCTCCGCCTTCGCGCCACATGATGTAGCCGAGGCCCGGCTGGCCTTCGCCCTGCGCCCACGAATTCATGCGGTCGCAGAAGGCACGCGAACCGCCGCCGGGTCCGGGAATAGCCCAAACCTGATTGGTCGCGTCTTCGAGCATACGCGCGAACACCTTGAAGCCCGAACCACGGAAGTGTTCGGACACATCCTGCATCACCAGCGGATTGCGCAGGTCCGGCTTGTCGGTGCCGTATTTGCGCAAGCTTTCCGCAAACGGAATGCGCGGCCATTTTTTGGTGACCGGCTTGCCATTGGCGAATTCCTCGAACACGCCGGTAATCACCGGCTCCATCGCCGCGAACACGTCGTCCTGCGTGACGAAGCTCATTTCAAGATCGAGCTGATAGAACTCGCCCGGCAGACGATCGGCGCGCGGGTCTTCGTCGCGGAAGCATGGCGCGATCTGGAAGTAGCGATCAAAGCCCGACATCATCAGCAATTGCTTGTACTGCTGCGGCGCCTGCGGCAGCGCGTAGAACTTGCCCGGATGAATGCGCGACGGCACCAGGAAGTCGCGCGCGCCTTCCGGCGACGACGCGGTGAGGATCGGGGTCTGGAATTCGAAGAAGCCGGCCTTCTTCATCCGCGCGCGCATCGAGTCGACGACAGCGCCGCGCGTCATAATGTTCTGGTGCAGCTTCTCGCGGCGCAGATCGAGGAAGCGATACTTGAGCCGGATTTCTTCAGGATATTCCTGATCGCCGAACACCGGCATCGGCAGTTCGGCCGCCTCACCCAGTACTTCGATGTCCGCAATAAACAGCTCGACCGTGCCGGTCGGCAGGTCGGCATTGTCCGTGCCGTCAGGGCGGCGGCGCACCTTGCCGTCGATTTTCACGACCCACTCGGCGCGCAGCTTTTCGGCCAGACCGAACGCTTTCGAATCCGGATCGACCACGCATTGCGTCATTCCGTAATGGTCGCGCAGGTCGATAAACAGCAGTCCGCCGTGGTCGCGAATGCGGTGGCACCAGCCGGACAGCCGGACCTCTTGACCAATGTCGGCTTCGCGGAGCGCGCCGCAGGTGTGGGAACGATAACGATGCATGGAAATCCTGGAAATCGGCGTCAGAGACAAGAATCAGGGGGTATGGCGCTAGCGATGCGCGCGCAGGGTTTACCCGAGCGAAGGGAACGCGGCAACCGGATGGTGCCACTTAACCTCCCGTATGGCGGGAAAAAGCTTAATAAAAACAATGGACCCGCCGCCCGGATCGCGGACAGGCCATGTTCTGCCGCTAGGCCTCCCGCCGGCCCTGTTCAATGATGATGGTCGGCACCCCGAAAGTGCCGGTCCGCACCGTAAAAACACGGGTGCCGGGTTTGCGGCCCTCGCGCAACTCCGACACCTCCAGACCCGCCTGTTGAAGCCGGGTCCGCGTGGCCTCGACGCTGGCAACACGCCACGAGACGCCAAAGATCTTATCCGGACCGTCGCCTCTGCCATCCTTGAAGCGATGGATCACCTCGAACACCAGACCACCGGTCCTGAAAAACAGGAAGCGCGTGCCAAGTGCCGCGACGGTCCGGTCGAGTTTCATCTCGAGGCCAAGGCGCGCGCCATAGAGTGCCGCGGTTCGCTCGGGATCGGGTGTCGCGAT
>CALRLJ020000408.1:0-3579 GCA_943368635.1 Sediminibacterium ginsengisoli
ATGGACGACGGCGAGATGAGCCGCGCTCCCGCCGGCCGCATGGAAGGCTTGTTCAAGAACAATCGCCGTGTTTTTGAAGCCGGACTGAAAAAGAAGGTCACGCCCTACGAATGGGGCAAGGACGTTGCTCCGGGTCTGATGAGCGTTGAGTCCATCGGCCACACGCCGGGCCATACGTCGTTCGTCCTGTCGTCGGGGGCCGACAAGGTTTTCATCCAGTCGGATGTGACCAACGATCCGGACCTGTTTGCCCGTAATCCGGGCTGGCACTTGATGTTCGATCAGGATCCTGCACAGGCCGAGACGACCCGGCGCAAGGTCTACGACATGATTTCGGCTGACAAGATACGCGTGCAGGGCTTCCATTACCCGTTCCCCGGCCTCGCCAACCTCGAGAAAGACGGCACCGGCTATCGCTGGAAGCCCGCCCCCTGGAATCCGAGCATCTGAGCGTACGGATCATGACTTGACGGGAATTGGGCGCGGACTTATATCCGCGCCCATGATTTTGAACGCAACCATCATCGCCGCCCGCCGCCGCCGCATTCCCGCGGTATGGGCGGTTGATCGCGTTTAAGATCACCTTTCGTGCCGCCGGAGACAGTCCGCGGCACGCTTCATTTCCCAAAACCCGCGGTTTGATCTCAGGCGGCTCCTCGCAGAAGCTGGAGTTTGCAATGTACGTTCCGCCAGCCTTCCGAGTTGACCGCGCCGCCTGCCTCGCGTTCGCCGCCGCGCGCGGGTTTGGATTGGCTTGTGCCCACGATGGCGAAAAGCCGATCGCATCGCCCGTGCCGTTCCACATCGAGTTTGGCAGCGACGGCACGCCGCTGCTTTGCTTTCATCTTGCTCGTCACAACCCGCTTATCGGGCGCGCCGATGGTGTGACACCGTGGCTGTTCGCTGTGAGCGATGCGGATGCATACGTTTCGCCGGATTGGTACGTTTCGCCCGATCAGGTGCCGACGTGGCTCTATCAATCGATCCACGTGACCGGTCCTGTTCGGAAGATGACAGGACAACAACTGCCTGATCATCTGAATCAGGCCAGCGCCCGGTTCGAAAGCGATCTTGCGCCGAAACGGCCCTGGACGATGGACAAGATGTCGGCTGGCCGAAGCGAGGCGATGATGAAAGCGATCGTGGGACTGGTCATGAACGTCGAGCAGGTTGAAGGCAGCTTCAAGCTGAACCAGCACAAATCGGACGCAGACCATGTTGCGGTGACCCGCGCTTTGGCCTTACAGAAGTCCGCGGGCGCGCAGAAACTGTCGACCGAGATGCGCGCCATGCGCCCGCAGGCTTTTGCTGCCATCGAAGACAACGAACCGTTGAGCACTGTGCACGAAGGGATCGCGCCATGAGCACGAAGAAGAAAATCGGCATTCTCGGCGCCTCCGGTTATACCGGGGCAGAGCTCGTCCGGCTGTTGCTGCGCCATCCTCGCGTGGAGATCGCCGTTCTGACGGCCGACCGGCGCGCCGGTCAGATGATGGGCGACGTGTTCCCGCAGTTCGCGCCTTACGATCTGCCGCGGCTGGTGACGATCGACGAGGTCGATTGGGCCAAGGCTGGACTCGATCTGGTGTTCTGCGCGCTGCCACACGCGACCACGCAGAAGGTGCTCAAGGACGTTTTCGCAAAAGCGCCGGACATCAAGATCGTCGATCTGTCGGCGGACTTCCGGCTGGAAGATGCTGCGGCCTACGCCAAGTGGTATGGCCACGAGCATCACGCGCTCGAACTGCAAAAGGAAGCCGTCTACGGGCTGGCGGAGATCTATCGGCGCGACATCAAGAAAGCGCGGCTGGTGGCCAATCCCGGTTGTTACACAACGTGCGCGCAGTTGCCGCTGATCCCGCTGCTGAAAGCCAAGGCGATCGAGCCGGACGAAATCGTGATCGACGCCAAATCCGGCATGACCGGTGCTGGTCGTTCGGCGAAAGAGGAGATGCTGTTCTCCGAAGTGTCCGAGGGCTTCAATGCCTATGGCGTCGGGCAGCATCGGCACATGGCTGAACTCGATCAGGAATTCTCCAAGGCTGCGGGCAAGGATGTCGTCGTGTCGTTCACGCCGCATCTTCTCCCCATGAACCGGGGCATCTTCTCGACCATCTATGTGCGGGGGCGGCGCGGCAAGATTGCGCAAGACCTTCATGAGATACTGGTCAAGCAGTACGAAAAGGAACCGTTCGTTCACGTCCTGCCGTTCGGTAAGACACCGCATTCGCGGCACGTGCGCGGCTCGAACATGACTTTCATCGGCGTCGCAGCGGACCGCATCGCGGGACGGGCCATCATTATCTCGACGCTCGATAACCTCACCAAGGGCGCGTCGGGGCAGGCGGTGCAGAACATGAATCTCGTACTTGGATTTCCTGAAACGATGGGCATCGATCAGCCGCCGATGTTCCCGTAAGCGCATTTCCGGATGCACAAACGAAAAGGGACGGCGATGAGCCGTCCCTTTTTGTTGTTCGGGTGTTCAGCGATCAGAGAATCTTGAAAATCGCCAGCGCCAGAGCGGCCTGCGCGATAAATCCGACGGTGAAGGCTAAGGTGCGCAGCACCGGCACGCCGATCGTGTAGACGATCAGATGTGCAACGCGCGACCAGAAATAAACGGCGCAAGCGAGCACGGTCCATTTCGATGAATAGTCGACGGCGTTGAGGATCAAAACCAGCGGCGCGAACACCACCAGATTTTCGACGGCGTTATCATGGGCGAACATCAGGCGGTTGGCCCACTCGGACTGCGGCTTGTCGTTGCGCGAGGGGTTCGCCATTGCTCCGCCGAGGCCACGTATCTGGCAGCGGTTGAGAACGTAAGGCACCCAGAGCAGGCCGGTGAAAATAACGGTCAGAGTCAGCCAGAAAAGTTCACGGGTCATCGACGTTGTTCCTTCCAATCCTGCAAGGCCCGCCCGGCGCGGGTGGAAAATGCCGTCATCGTCCCGTCATTCAACGGGGCGAGTCGGTTTGCGTGAATAACGTGTGAAGTCATAGACGATTGGCGATGCAAGGCCAATGTCGCGGCGGGCGTTATACTCAGGCGCGGACCCTGACATAGCTTCCCGGCGCATCTTCAATGGCTTCCAAGGAACCGGTGCCGGGAATACGTGCCGGCACCTGCTCGGCGTCGATGGATTCCATCCAAGACCGCCAGTCCGGCCACCATGATCCCTTGTGCTCCTGCGCATCCTTGACCCAGTCCGCGAGGGTGGCGTTGCCGGTGCGGTCGTTGGTCCAGTACTGATATTTTCCGAGTTCCGGCGGGTTGACCACGCCGGCAATGTGACCCGATCCCGCCAGCACGTATTTCACCGGACCGCCGAAGAATTGCGAGCCGTAAAGCACGGACTCGGCCGGTGCGATGTGGTCTTCCTTGGTGGCGAGATTGTAGACCGGCACCTTGACCTTGGAGAGGTCGAGCTGGGTGTTGTCGATCGCCATCGTGCCGGTCGACAGCCGGTTTTCCAGATAGCAGTTGCGCAGGTAGAAGGAGTGGTTCGCCGCCGGCATGCGCGTTGCGTCGGAATTCCAGTGCAGCAGATCGAACGCCGCTGGCTCCTTCCCCTT
>CALRLJ020000409.1:0-3577 GCA_943368635.1 Sediminibacterium ginsengisoli
GCGACTTTGTTCCCGACTTCTTCGAGCGCAGGCGCCGAGGTGGTGATCGGAATCTGGCGCGGCTTCTTGGCTTCGGGAATCTCGCGGACGAGATCGACGTGGAGCAGGCCGTTCTCGAGCGAGGCGTTCTTCACCTGCACGAAGTCGGCAAGCTGGAACTGGCGCTCGAAGGCGCGCGACGCGATGCCGCGATAAAGCACTTCGGGGCTCTGGCTGTTCTCGTTGGCGGCTTTCTCGCCCTTGATCGTCAGGGTGTTTTCCTTGGCGACGATCGAGATTTCATTCTGGGAGAAGCCGGATACGGCGACCGAAATCCGGAAGTTGTTCTCGCCGGTGCGCTCGATGTTGTAGGGCGGATAGCCCGGCGAGCTTTCGCTGGCGGATTGGTCGAGCAGCGAAAACAGGCGGTCGAAACCGACGGTGGAGCGATAGAAGGGGGCGAGATCGAAAGTACGCATGTTAGTCCTCCATTGAGCGACCGGCGCGTTTCAGGCGTGACGGACTTGATCCCGGACAATGCTCACTCGAGCAACGTCCTTAGAACCGTCTCGCATGCACAACGCGCCACTCTTTTGTAAAGAGCAGACAACCCGCCATTGGGCCGGGTTTTCGTTCTGCGTGCAGCCTTAACTGGCCTGCACGAAACTGATATGGGAGGGGTGTTTCGAGGTTCAAGAGGGTTTCCGGCCTCTCTTTTTGCCCGCAATATCTTCTTTGAATTTCACGATTCCTTTGGCTGATCGGCCCCCCATGACACTCGTCTCCATTCCCGCCAATCCCGTTCCCGACAACGTCGTCACCGGCACCATCAAGACGCCCGACGGCGCGGAGTTGCGCTTCGCGCGCTGGCAGCCGCCGGCCAACCGCAAGGGCACCGTGTGCGTGTTCACCGGGCGCGGCGAAAGCATCGAGAAATACTTCGAGACCGTGCGCGAACTGCGCGAGCGCGGTTTTGCGGTGGCGATGATCGACTGGCGCGGGCAGGGGCATTCGTCGCGGCAGTTGCGCGATCCCCGCAAGGGATACGTCCACCGGTTTTCGGATTTCGAAGTCGATGTCGAAACCTTCGTGCAGCAGGTGGTGATGCCGGATTGTCCGCCGCCTTATTATGCGCTGGCCCATTCGATGGGCGGCGCTGTGCTGCTGCGGGTGGCCCATGCCGGCAAGCGCTGGTTCGACCGCATCGTGCTGTCCGCGCCGATGATCGATCTGCCTGGCTATGCCACCAAGCTGCCAACGCGCATTCTGGTGCGCACGCTGCGGCTATTGGGGATGGGCGGCAATTATGTGCCCGGCGGCAACGGCGATCTCACCGGCACCACAAGCTTCGTCAACAATCCGCTGACCTCGGACCCTGTGCGTTATGCGCGCAACGCCGCGATCTACGAGGAAGACCCGACGCTGGGCATCGCCTCGCCGACGGTGGCCTGGGCCGACAGTGCGTTCAAGGCGATGATGCAGTTTCGCGAGGTGGATTATCCGACGCAGATCAGGCTGCCGATCCTGATGCTGGCCGCGAGCAGCGACACCATCGTTTCGACCGCCGCCATCGAGGAGTTCGCCTATCACCTGCGTGCCGGATCGCATCTGGTGATCGCCGGCTCCAAGCACGAAATCCTGCAGGAGCAGGACCGCTACCGGCAACAGTTCTGGGCGGCGTTCGACGCCTTCGTGCCGGGCACGCCACTGTTTAAATAAACGGCGGCGTCACGCCAGCGTCTTGGTCATGTAGACGCGCTTCAGCCCCTTTTCCTCAGCGCGATGGGTCTCGATGAAGCCGAGATGCGCATAGCGTGCGCGATTGTCGGTCATCTGCTCCTGCGTATAGAGCCGGATGCTGCCGTATCCGGCGGCGCGCGCCTGCTGTTCGGCAAAGGCAATCAGGCGTGAGCCGAGTTTGCGTCCCTGCGCCTCCGGCCGGACCGCGACATTGTCGAGCAGCATCGTGTGTTGTTCGGGGATCAGCACAATGAGGCCCAGAATGTCGCCGTCTTCTTCGAGGACATGCACCACGCCCCTGGCGACCAGATCGTTGTAATCGTCGCGCATCGGGCCGGGGGTCGTGCCGATGCTGGTCTGGTAGCCGACATAGGCTGCGTGAACGATGGCAGCCACGGTCGCTGTATCTTCAGTGCAGGCGAGACGGATCATAGCGGCGAGCTTGCCTGAATTTATCTCTTTCCGTGCGCTTTAATTCGCCTTCGGCGCGACGCCGGTTGCGGGCTGCGCCGCCGCCTGTGCCGCACGACCGACGCTGACGCTGAGCAGGCCCTGACCCCAGATCCGCTTGGCGACGCGCTTGGCAGCCTCCAGCGTGACCGCATCGACGACGGCGTTGCGCTTCTCGATATAGTCGATGCCGAGATCGTCGAGCTGATATTGCAGCAGGGCGGTAGCGAATTTCGACGAAGTGTCGAGCGCCAGCATCTGCGAACCTTTCAAGTAAGACTTCGCCTCATCCAGCTCCGTCTGCGTCGGGCCTTCGTTGCCCATGCGCGCAATCTCGCTGGTGATGGTGTCCAGCGTTTCTTTCGCCTTGTCGGCGCGGGTCGCGGTGGACCCTGCGAACACCGACGACTTCTTCATCCAGATCAGGGATTCCGACACCGAATAAACCAGCCCGCGCTTTTCGCGGACCTCCTTGTAGAGCCGCGTCGACAGCGTGCCGCCGCCGAGAATGTGGTTGACGATATAGGCCGCCATGAAATCGGGATCATTGCGCGCGATGCCCGGTCCGCCGAAATTCACCGAGGTTTGCGGCACATCCACTATGGCCGATGTATGCAGCGGCGGCTTGGCGGCTTCGACCATCGGAACCGGCGTCAGTTGGCCCTTGGCGGGCAGTGCGCCGAAAGTGTCGTCGAGCAGCTTGCCGAGCGCCTCCGGCGTGATGTCGCCGACGACGGAAATCTTCAGCGCATCCTTGGCGATAATACGCCGCGCGTAATCTTTCAGATCGGCGGATTGAATCGCCGGGATACTCTCCAGCGTGCCGTTCGGCGGCCGTGCATAGGGATGTGTGCCGTAGGCCTGTTCCCAGAATTTCCGGCCTGCGATCGACACCGGATTGGTGGTCTCGCGGCGTGCATTGGACAGCATCTGCGCGCGGACGCGCTCCAGCGGTTCGCTGTCGAAGCGAGCGGCGGTCAATGCGAGTTTCAGCAGGCCGAAAGCCTCGTCGCTGTTTTCCTTCAGCATCCGCATCGAGCCGCGCAGATAATCGCGGGTCACCGAGAAACTCATCTCGATGGCGCGGCGCTCGAGGCGTTCGTGAAACGTCTTCGAATCCAGATCGGCGGCGCCTTCGTCGAGCATGTTGGCGGTGAACGAGCCGACGCCCGGCTTGTCGGCGGGATCCTGCGACGAGCCGCCGGCAAAGGCGTATTCCATCGCAACCAGCGGCACGGTGGCATCCTGCACGAACCAGGCCTCGATGCCGCCCGGAGAGACCACGCGCTGAACCTTCGCGGCGGCAGATGCCGGGGTCACGAGTGTGGCAAGCGATGCGGTGGCGATCGCAAAAGCTGCGGCGATGCAGGGCAGATGACGGCGGGTGACAATCACGAACGTTTCTCCT
>CALRLJ020000410.1:0-3563 GCA_943368635.1 Sediminibacterium ginsengisoli
CGCTGCGGGTTGGCACCGAAGTGATCGTGACCTATCCACCGGAGCGTGTGATGACGGCTCTGGCGCCGATGCGGGACGATTCTCCGCCGCTGCAACCCGACAGGCTGCCGGAAGGAATGACCGGTGAGCGGAGCCGACCCCGTTACAAGCCGATCATGAACGCAGGAACCGGCCTCTAAAGCGTCTTGCGCGAGCAATGAAAATGTCCATCAGTAACGTCCATGACCCAAGAAACGACATCGACGCAAGCGACGCCTTGCATTGCCGTGTGCTTCATCGATCCGAAGACCAAGCTTTGCCTCGGTTGCGGACGCAATTTGCCGGAGATCGCGCGCTGGCACAAAATGGACAATGGCGAACGGCTCGCGGTGATGGCCACGTTGCACCAGCGGATGCAGGACGCCGGCCTGCCAATTCTCGCACCGCGCTCCTGAGACCGGCCCTGTCCACGACCGGCACAGGTGCCGCATGATGCGCGGATTGATGATCATTGCCGTCGTGCTGTCGTCCGTCGGCTTTCTGCTCTCGATGTCCCATCCCGTTGCGTTCGCGAGCATGAAGGGCGCGTTGATCCGCGCCGCGGACCAGACCTTGAAACCGAAGCCCACACGCGCCGTCGAGATCGCACGCAGCGACAGCGGTGAATTTTCGCTGCGGGCAAAGATCAACGGCGTCAGCACGCCGATGGTGATCGACACCGGCGCGACCTCCGTGGTTCTGACCTATGAGACGGCGAAAGCCGCCGGTCTGCCGCTGGAATTGCTGGACTACAGTGTGGACGTCGAAACCGCGGGCGGCCGCGTGCGCGCGGCGCGGCTCACGCTGGACCGCCTCTCTATCGGCAAGCTTGTGGAACGTTCGGTGCCGGCGCTGGTGGTGCCGCGCGGACAGATGAAATCAAACCTGCTCGGAATGAGCTTTTTGAATCGGCTGGAAAGCTTCGAAGTCAGGCCCGACAAGCTGATGCTGCGCGGCTATCCCTGAGATTCGCTTTAAGCCGCAATCGCCACCGCTGACGGCTCGACAGTCCGAAGCGCATCACGCAACGACTCCGTTCCGGCACCCGGCTTCGTGCAGACCTCCGCCAGATAACGGCGAAATGCCCGCGCGCCGGGTACGCCATGAAACGCGCCGACCAGATGCCGCGTGATGGAATGAAGCCGCGTGCCCGCCGCAAGCTCGCGTTCGATGTATGGCATCAGCGCCTCGATGGCGCCATGCATCGTCGCATGCGGAGCGGCTTCGCCGAACAATTCCGGATCGACGGTGAGCAGGCGCCACGGCTCCTGATAGGCCGCGCGGCCCAGCATCGCCCCGTCCACATGATCGAGATGTTGCTTCGCGGCGGCGACGGTGACGATACCGCCATTGATGATGACAGGAACATCGGGCAGCGCCGCCTTTAGGCGATACACCCGGTCGTAGTCGAGCGGCGGGATGTCGCGATTTTCCTTCGGCGATAATCCGTTGAGCCACGCCTTGCGTGCGTGAACCACCAACGCATCCGACCCTGCCGCGATCACCGCGCGGCTCAACACGTCGAGCGCGACTTCAGGATCCTGATCGTCGATGCCGATGCGGCATTTCACCGTGACCGGAATTTTCACCGCCTGCTTCATGGCGGCAACGCATTCCGCGACGAGTTGCGGCTCCGCCATCAGGCAGGCGCCAAAATTTCCGCCCTTCACGCGATCCGACGGGCAACCGACATTCATGTTGATCTCGTCGTAGCCGAAGCCCTCGCCGATCCGCGCGCTTTCCGCGAGGTCGCGCGGATTCGAACCGCCAAGCTGAAGCGCGACGGGATGCTCGCTGGCATTGAAACCGAGCAGCCGCTGGCGGTCGCCGTGAATGATCGCGCCGGTTGTCAGCATTTCGGTATAGAGACGCGCACGGCGCGACAGCAGACGGTGGAACACGCGGCAATGCCGGTCGGTCCAGTCCATCATCGGGGCGACAGAAAATAGATAGTCTTTATATTTCAATCGATTACCCAGTGCTCTCGATAGAGTGCATCAACAATATATGCACGCCAATCGGGCCGAAATTGCACGCGCTTGTAACCGATTTGGCCGTTTGGTGCACGCATAGCGCATACGAAAATCGAGGCGCGTGCGCCTCGACCCTGGACCGTCCTTACCGAGCCGCGTTCAGGATTTCAACGCGGTCTTGACCGACAGTATCTGCTGCATCGCCCAGCGCGCATTTTTTCTGACTTCAGGATCGCCATCGTCGATAATGGGCTCCAGGAATATCCGGCCGGCAGGATCGGCGATTTCGCCGAGCGCCGCAGCGCTCTCCTTGCGCAGATTGGCTTGCGTGTGCGTGACACAGGCCCCGATGGCCGTGACCGCGCGCGCAACTTTCATCTTGCCAAGACTGCGCACCGCCTTCAGACGAACCTGCCAGAACTCATCCGACAAAGCATTGATGAGCGGATCGGCGGCATTGGCGCCGTTGACATTGGTGCCGATCGTCTCGGCGGCGACTTCGCGAACCATCCAGTCGGTGTCAGCCAGAGCTCGCGTGATCGAGTCTGCCGCCGACTTCATGTGGGAGAATGCAAGCGCGCTGACCGCAGCCCGTCGCACGTGCGGATCAGCGTCCGTGGTTGCGGACGTTAGCGCGGGGATGGATTCCTCCAGCTTGAGGAAGCCGATGACGCCGATGGCCTGAACGCGCACCGATGCATCGACATCGCGCAGCGCATCGAGCGCCGGCTTCAGCGAATCCTTGCGGCGCAATTCCTTCAATGACCGTAGCGCGGCCATCCGGACGAATGCGTGAGGATGGCTCACCAGCGGCAGGATCGCATCGGCGCAAGCCGGATCTTTCAGTTCCGCCATACTGTCTGCAGCAGCCGTTGCTACAGCCTGTTCGGGATCGACAACAACTTTCGCAAGAGCAGCAGCCGTATCGGGTCCGTCGAATTCGCCGAGCGCCAGTGCCACTTGCTGCCGCACACCCGGATCGGGGTCCGACGTCATTCCGGCGAGATGCCCCACCGCCGCCGGATCGCCGGAATGTCCCAGCGCAATGATCGCAACGCGGCGTTCCGCAGGGTCCGCGGCCTGCAGGCGATCGTCGGCATCATCGAGGTCGTCATAGGATTCGAACGGTCCAGCCATGGCTCACCTGAGAAGATAAGGAATGTTGACCGTGACGGCGCCGGTGGGGCAATCGGCCTCGCACGGCATGCAGTACCAGCATTCATCGTAGGCCATGTAGGCCTTTCCGGTCGTATCGCTGATGCGCAGGACATCGAGCGGACAAACATCGACGCAAACGGTGCAACCTTTGTCCGCGATGCACTTGGCGTCATCGACGACGACCGGTACGGATGTTTCATAACTTGCGAGAGGCATCGATTAGCTCCTTCCTTCGGAGAATTCCTGTTGAACGATCAGGCGCTGGCGCGAATACGCTGCTTGTCATAGAGATCCTTTTCGTCGTCCGCGATAGGCACCACGTAAGGCTGCACTTCACGCTTCTCGCCCGTCATTTGTCCATTCTTCTTGCTCAAGAGCGAATGGCAGAACCAGTTCTCGTTATCCTTCTCCGGA
>CALRLJ020000411.1:0-3553 GCA_943368635.1 Sediminibacterium ginsengisoli
AACGCAAACTCCCGTTCGCGCTGATGGGTCACGTTGTCGAGGCTGACAAGCACCTCGTCGACAAATCCGGGATGGCACATTACAAGGCCGCCGTCCGGCAGGCCGTCGAGAAAGCCCTGCATTGCATCGGCGAATTCGCGGCCGCGGACCATGTCATAGGCGCCTGCGAATCCGGGATTGAACGCAACGCCTTCGCGTGCCGCTTTTTGCCGGAAGGTCGCGCTCAGTGTGTCGAGCAGCAGCGCCTTTTGATTGTTCAGCCGCTGCGCCAGCGGCAAGCTGCGCCCGCATTGGCGCACCCACGCCCCGGCGGCGGCTATTTTCACCGCGGCCAGAAATGCATCGCGGATTTGCGGAAACAATTGCACATGCTGATGGCCGTCGATGTAGTCGGGCGCGCGTCCGAACATCTGCCGGAAGGCTGCGATCTGCGCCAGAAATTCGGCCTGAATAATTTCAGCATCGAGCTGCCGCATCAGGCTTGCGCGCAGCAGCCTGCCGAGCGGCAGAAACTGTCCGCCGTCGAGCGGCCTGAAGTGCATGGTCAGCGGATGAAACGGTGCGGTCAGCGTTGCGTGCAGGCCGATGGCGCAATCGGGATTGGCGGCAACCGCCTGCGTCAAAGCATCGATCTCGGTGCGATCGATGGCTGCGCCGACCACCATCACAGAAGTCGCGTTGAGTCTCTTCTTCTCGATGAGTTCACGGATCGCGCGATTGACGCCGGGACTCATGCCGTAGTCGTCGGCACACAGCCAGATGCGGCGCGGTGGCGAATTAGCGCTCATTCAGCGCGGTCTGCGGTGTCTTGTCGGCGGTGGTGGAGGCATCGGCGCTTTTTACGCTGTGCTCCGCGACGAAGTAGATCGGGCGTGCCTTGATCTCGGACAGGATCTTGCCGATGTACTCGCCGACCACGCCGATCATGATGAGCTGCACGCCGCCGATGGTCATCAGCCCGACCACGAGCGACGGATAACCCGGCACCGATTTGCCGCTGACGACGGTCTCCCACAGGATCGACAGGCCGAACAGGAATGCGACGAAGGCGAGCAACAGGCCGAGCAGGCTCGCCACGCGCAGCGGTGCGACTGAGAAAGAGGTCAGGCCTTCGATGGAAAGACCGAGCAGGCGTCCCGGACTGAATGTGGTGACCCCATGGGCGCGGGCTTCCGGCTCGTAGTCCACGCGGATCTGCTTGAAGCCGATCCAGGTCGCGAGGCCCTTGAAGAAGCGATTGCGCTCCGGCAGTTGCCGCAGCGCTGCGGCTGCGCGGGGAGACAGCAGGCGGAAGTCGCCGGCATCCTCTGGAATCTTCTGCCGCGCGCCCCAGTTGATGAGGGTATAGAACGTGCGGACCGCGAGCCGCCGCAACGCCGACTCGTTGTCGCGATGCGCCTTCGCGGTATAGACGACATCGTATCCGTCCACGATCCAGTGGCTGACCAGCCGCTCCACCAGCTCGGGCGCGTGCTGGCCGTCGCCATCCATGAACAGCACGGCGCCAAGGCGGGCATGATCGAGCCCGGCCATCAGGGCGGCTTCCTTGCCGAAATTACGCGACAGCGACACCACCTGCACGTCGAGCGCGGCGGGCGGCAGGCTGCGCGCGATGTTTAGCGTCGTGTCGGTGGAGCCGTCGTCGACATAGACGACTTCGCAGGCGAGGCCATGTTTTTGCTTGAGGGTGGCCGCCAGCGCGCAGAGGCGTTCATGCAGCAGCACGAGACCCGCCGCTTCGTTGAAGACGGGCACCACAATCGACAGGCCATCACGCGACAAGCCTTCACGTGACAGGCTCGGCGGCGCCACAGCGCGGCTGCCGCCTGACAGATTGGAAATATCGGCACTCGATGTCATCGATCGGCCTTCAGAGCGTTGCGTCCGTACATCATATGGTCATCGCCGCGTCGCCGCCAAGGTCGCTCAGGCCTGCGGCGGCGGGTTGCATCGCCGCGAGTCTCACGCGCCAAACACTATTGTCCAAGGAACGCCTGCAGTTTGGCGAACAGCGGATTGTCGCGATCGAACACATAGTCCAGCGACGCGACCGACACGGTTTCAGCACCTTGGTCGCGCAGGAAACTCCCCAGCGCATAAAGCTGCGCCGGCGGACAGTGCAGCGTCACCATGCCCGAGGAGGTCGGCCCGCCGAACGGCGACACGACGCCGAACCGGTTATGGGCCTCGGCCAGCAGTTTATCGTTGCAGGCAGCGAAGCGGGTGCGGACTTCCTTGTATTTGCGGGCGCGGGCGCTGGCTGCGATGTGATCGAGGATGATCCGCGCGGTCTCGCGCGCGCTGTCCGACCAGTCGGCGTCGCGCGAGGCCACGAGGTTGGCGTGGCTGCGCAGCATCACGCCGTCGTCGAGCACCTTCAGCCCGTTGGCAACGAGCGTCGCGCCGGTGGTGGTGATGTCGACGATCAGCTCGGCGGTGCCGGCGGCGGGCGCGCCTTCGGTCGCACCGGCGCTTTCCACGATGCGGTAATCGACGACGCCATGGGTGGCGAAGAAATTGCGCGTCAGGTTGATGTATTTGGTCGCCACCCGCATCCGGTGATTGTGCTGGGCGCGGAATGAGGTCGCGACATCGTCGAGGTCCGCCATGGTCCGGACGTCGATCCACGCCTGCGGCACGGCCACCACGACATTGGCGCTGCCGAAGCCGAGACTTTCGATCAGCATGACGCGCTTGTCGGCGTCGTGAATGCTTTCGCGGATCAGGTCTTCGCCGGTGATGCCGAGGTGGACGGCGCCACGCGCCAGCTGTGCGGCGATCTCGCTGGCCGAAAGGTAGGCGATCTCGACATTGTCGAGACACGGCATGGTGCCGCGATACTCGCGCGCGCCGCGCGGCTTGGCGAGCGTCAGGTTGGCCGGTGCGAAGAAGGCCTCGGCGTTTTCCTGCAAACGTCCCTTGGAGGGAACGGCGACGACGAACGGCGTGCTCATGCGGCGCTCCCTTGCGAAAGCGCTTCGATCCAGATCGAGAAGCCGACCGCCGGAATTGGCTCACGCGCGCCGAGCCGCGTCAGCAGCCCGTCGTAACGTCCGCCGCCGACCAGCGGCTCGGTGTCGTTGCCTCGGGCGTGCAGTTCGAACTCGAAGCCGGTGTAGTAGTCGAGGCCGCGGCCGAACGCAGTTGAGAAACGAATGGTTTTGGTGTCGATGCCGCGCGCGGCCATGAAGCCGGTGCGGCTTTCGAACTGGTCGATGGCAGCGTTCAGGTCGAGCTTCGCATCCGAGGCCAGCGTGCGCAGTTGACCTGCTGCGTCGTCCGGCTCACCTGCGATGCCGAGGAAGCGTTCGATCAGCTGCAGCGCGTCGCGCGGCAGCGCACCGCCCTTGAGCGTCGATTGTTCGAGAAAGCGGTCGGCGATTTCCGACACCGTGCGGCCGCCGACATTGCTGGTGCCTGCGATCGACATCAGGTCGGTGACCAGCGCCAGTGCGGCCTTGCGATCCGAGCCTGCAAGCGCGGCCAGCACGCCTTCATATTCATTGCGGGTCTTGCCGGTCTCCAGCGTCAGGCGCTGCAGATCCTGCGCCAG
>CALRLJ020000412.1:0-3546 GCA_943368635.1 Sediminibacterium ginsengisoli
TCCACAGCCCCCGGATAAACCGTCGATTCATAAACGACGATGTCATTCTTCTTAAGCACCGATCCGACCGTGCGCGAAGCTGCGAACATCGCCCCGAGATCGGGCTGCCGCGCTTCGTCGATCGGTGTTGGAACCGTCACGATAAAAAAATCAGACCCGGCCAGTTCGCTCGCCTCATGCGTAAACGCGAGCGAGGCATGACGCAGATCCGCATCTTCGACTTCATGTGTACGATCGTGAAACGCGCGCAGTTCAGCGATGCGCCGCTGATCGATGTCGAACCCGGTCACCTGCCCCCCGGCGCGCGCAAATGCGACCGCCACCGGCAGTCCGACATAGCCAAGCCCGATGACCGCGATTTTACGCCCGTGCGTCACGAATTCCCGTCCCCAAGCCCACGCGAGTATGATCCGATACTGGATACCCCCGTCAGGCTGCCTTCTTTAGCCGCCGCGCGGTAGCTGCCGCAATAGGTGGTGCTTACCTATTGCCAGAGCAGCCCTAAAGCCATACCAAGACCCTGAAAAAGACCTGTCCGATGGCGTTATTCAGGCTCTTCTCAGCAACGTTAACCATTGCGGTCCGGAATGCGCGGATTTCTCCTTCTTGCCGCTCGAATACTGGTGTCGGCGGCGCTGCTTTATTTTGCATTCCGCGGCATCAACTTCGCGGCGATCCAGTCCCGCCTGAGCCAGATCAGCGTGGGATGGTTTCTGCTCGCGGTGCTGGCGACGATCTTCCAGATTCTACTCGGCGCGCTGCGCTGGCGTGAGATCAGCGTGCGATGCGCGGCTCCGCTCGGAACCGGGCAGGCATTCCGTTACAATATGATCGGCGCGTTTTTCAATCAGACCCTGCCCTCGACAATCGGCGGCGACGCCATGCGGCTCTGGCTGGTGCGGCAGACCGGTGCAGGCTGGCGCTCCGCCACCTATTCCGTCCTCGTCGACCGCGCCATCGGTCTGATCGCGCTCGCGCTCATCGTGGTCGCAAGCCTGCCCTGGAGCTACGACCTGATCGGCAACCCGCGGGGGCGGCTCGCGCTGCTGTTGGTCGATACCGCCGCCATTACAGCCGGCCTCGGCTTTCTCCTTTACGGCGTGCTCCCATGGCAATGGCTGAAGACGCTCTGGCCGTTGCGCCATATCCATGCCTGCGCGGTGATCGCCAATCAGGTAATCTTCAACCGCAGCAGCGGGCCGAAGGTCGCCGTGCTGTCGCTGCTTATTCATGTGATGGCCGTGGTGATCGCCTGGTGCGCGGTGCGTTCCATTGCGGCTCCGGCCGCATTCGAGCAGCTGTTCATGCTGGTGCCGCCGATCATGCTGATTACGATGCTGCCGATTTCCATCGCCGGCTGGGGCGTGCGTGAAGCTACGATGATGGTTGCGTTCAGTTACGCAGGACTTGCACCGACCGACGGCACGGTGGTCTCGCTTCTGTTCGGCGCGTCGTCGTTCGCGGTCGGCGCCATCGGCGGACTGATCTGGATTCTGAGCGCAGAGAAATCATCCGAGATACCCCATGCCGCTCCCGAGACGGAATAGCCCTTCGGCGCCCACCGATGATGCGCCAGCGCGCACGGACCGACGGATCTTGCTGAAAATATTCTTCGCTGCTCTCATTGTCCGCTGGATCTACGCGCTCGCGATGTATGCCCTGATGGGCGACGACGGATTGAAAGGCGCCGACTCGATCGGATTTGTCGCCAGCGCCAGCGCTTTTGCGGAAGCCGTCAAAGCCGGCGCAGTTCATGGCTCGCAATGGTTCGGTCAGCTCACCTACGCGATGCCGCTGTTTCACTGGCTCTCGGCAATCCCCTTTCTGATTTTCGGCAATGCCCACGGCACCCTGGTCTATGTCCTGGTACAGGGCATTTTCGATGCCGGGACTTGCGTTGCGGTGTATTGCATCGCTTCGCGAATATCGTCTCGTATCGCAATTGCCGCAGCGCTTGTTGCCATTATCAATCCCACACAGATCATTCTCAGCGGATTGTTCTACACGGACACGCCGTTTGTTTTCTTCGTCGCCCTGTCTTTCCTGATGATGTTTCGATGGATCGAGAAGCCGTCGCTGCGAAATGCCCTTCTGCTGGGACTGGCTCTCGGCTGCGCGGCCCTCACGCGGGCGGTGATCGTGCCCTGGGCGTTTTTCGCGCTGGCCCTGCTTGGCGGCTACACGCTGTTTCGGAAGCTGGCTATTCAGAAGGTGGCGACAATTGCGGCTGCTTTCATTGCCCTGACCACCTGCATCGGCATCATTGTCGCAAAGAATGTCGCAGTATTCGGGACTGCAGGGCTGACACCGCAAGGCGGCGCCTATCTGGCTCTGTGGGTCGTTCCGCTCGCCAAGGAAATGCAGGACAGAACGCCCTACACGACCAGCTCTAATGAAATGAAGAGACGAACCATCGAGAGATTCGGTCCGCGTCCCGACAACCCGTTCGAACAGTCACGGCAATACACCGTCATCGCCAAGGAAGCGCTCAAGGATATTCCCCTTAGCGCAATTGCGCAGTCATGGTTATCCGGCATGGCGATCAACCTTGCTTCACCAGCCATTCTGCTGTCGCCGCCGGTTTCGCAGATGCCCCGTCCCGGCTTCTACAACACACCGGGTCATTCGTTTTTCGACAAGGCCGTCAATTATGCGTTCCATTCGGGACAACCGGCCTACACCTGGCTTTTGCTGATCGGAAGCGCCGGACTGGCCGCGATGCGCCTGCTGCAACTTGCGGGCTTTGTTTCGTTGGCGCGGCGGGCCGTCAACTGGCCCGCGCTTTTCCTTGCAGCATCGTGGATCGGTTACATCCTGCTCGTTAACGGACCCATCGCTTCGCCGAAGTACAGATTGCCGCTGGAGCCGCTGTTCAACGTTCTGGCCGGCGCCGGGCTGATCGCGCTGCGCGACCGGCGGCTGACATCTGGCACGGAACGCGGTCCTCAACCGGCATAGACGAAGGCTACGTGCCGCGTTTTTCAACGACTGTCAGCAGGCGAAAGCCAAAATGGCGGCCGAGCGTCCCCTCGGCATGCTTCTCGAACCAGAGCATCGCTCGCGCCATCGGCTCGGTCATCAGCGACCACGACTTGAATCCGCCGCTGAACGGATAAGCCACGAACGAGAACCACTGCGCTTCAACAATCTTCAGGTCGGGAAACTTGGCGTGAAATTTATCGCGATGGCTGGTCGCGAGCAGCGTGGGAATGGCCTGATTGGAGTCGTAAGGATCGCGATGACGATCCGGAGCCCCCTCCAGTAGTGGGTCGGCATCCATCTGCACCGGCTCGTGATGCAACAGACGATAGAAAAGCCTGCTGCCCAGCGTAATGCCCGGCTCCGCCATGATGATCCGGCCGCCCGGCCGCAGCACGCGCGAAGCTTCGCGAAACAGCAATGCCGGAAACTCAATGTGATGAAGCACATCGAGCATGACGATATTCGACAGCGCGCCGTCCGCGAATGGAAGCTTTTGCGCATCGGCGACAAGATCGAGCCACGGCGCAAACTGGATGTCCGACGAGACAAGGTCGTCGATCCGCT
>CALRLJ020000413.1:0-3535 GCA_943368635.1 Sediminibacterium ginsengisoli
CCAAGGAGCAGTCGATGCTCTGGCACAAGATCCTTCACAAGAAGGGCTGGATCGCTCCGCTGTGGCCGAAGGAATACGGCGGTCCCGGTTGGGATCTCACCAGGCGCTTCATCTGGGAGCAGGAGACCGCGCGCGCCGGCACGCTGCCGCCGCTGGCCTTCAGTGTCACCATGGTTGGCCCAGTGATCTACACGTTCGGAAACGACGCGCAGAAGAAGAAGTTCTTGCCGCGTATCCTGTCCGGCGAAGACTGGTGGTGCCAAGGCTACTCAGAGCCAGGCTCCGGGTCCGATCTTGCGTCCGTCCGCACCAAAGCAGTGCGTGACGGCGATCATTATATGGTCAACGGTCACAAGACATGGACCACGCTGGCGCAGCACGCGGACTGGATCTTCTGTCTGGTTCGGACAGACCCCAGCGCCAAGCCGCAATCGGGCATTTCCTTCCTGCTGATCGACATGAAGACGCCGGGCGTCTCCGTGCGCCCGATCATCACCATCGACGGCTCGCACGAGGTGAACGACGTCTTCCTCGAGAATGTCCGTGTTCCGGTCGAAAATCTGATTGGCGAAGAGAACAAGGGCTGGACCTACGCGAAGTTTCTGCTCGGCAACGAGCGAACCAGCATGGCCGGTATCGGTCGCTCGACGCGTTACCTCGACAAGCTCAAGAAGATCGTGAAGACCGAAATCGGCGAGGACGATCCGGCCTTCGGAGAGTTCATCAAGGACATCGCACGTGTCGAACTCGATGTGCTGGCGCTTGAGGCGACCGAGCTTCGCGTGGTGGCGCAGATGTCGCGCGGGATCGATCCGGGACCGGCAGCGTCACTGTTCAAGATCAGGGGCACGGAAATTTTCCAGCGGATTACCGATCTGACGCACAGGGCGATCGGCAATTACGGTCTGGCCCTTCGCGAGCACCCGGTCAGCGCAAATATCTTCATGCCGGGACCGGCCGACGGCCATACCGCGCCCGAGAAATATCTGAATTCGCGCAAACTCAGCATTTACGGCGGATCGAACGAGATCCAGCGCAACATCATCGCAAAAGCGGTGCTTGGCCTGTAACCGCATCGCAAGAGGCATCCGGTGGATATTCAATTTACAGAAGAGCAGGAGCTCCTGCGCGGCACCGTTCAGAAATTTCTGCGCGATCAGTATGACTTCGACACCCGCCGCAAGATCGTCGCGAGCGAAGATGGATGGAGCAAAAAGCACTGGAGTGCGTTTGCCGAGCTGGGTTTGCTGGCAGCTCCATTCGCTGAGGCGAATGGAGGTCTCGGTGGCGGCACCCTTGCGACGATGATTGTAATGCAGGAGTTCGGTCGTCATCTTGTCGTCGAGCCGTTCTTTGAGACGGCTGTGCTGGCAGGCGGCTTGATCGAGCACGTCGGGTCGGCCGCGCAACGTGAGGAATTTCTGCCGCCGATCATGGCCGGAGAGGCGATCTGGGCGCTGGCGTGGGCAGAAGGCCGCTCGCGTTACGATCTCAACAACGTCTCCACGACCGCGAAACGTATCGGCGACACATACGTCCTGAACGGGGCAAAGGCCGCGGTGATCGGCGCGCCATGGGCCGACAAGCTGATTGTTTCAGCGCGGACGCTGGGCGGCCCGCGAGACCATGCTGGCGTTAGCCTGTTCGTCGTTGATCGACGTTCGGCAGGTGTTCACCTGCAAAGCTTCAAGACCATCGACGGGCGGCGCGCGGCGGAGATCACGTTCAAGGATGTAAGCATTCCGGCAAGCTGCCTGCTGGGGGCGGAGGGCAAGGGCGTTACGGCCCTTGAGGCATGCCGCGATCGCGGAATTGCGGCGTTGTGCGCCGAGGCAACCGGCGCCATGGGTGAACTGAACGCGGCAACGCTGGAATACAGCAAGACTCGTAAACAGTTCGGCGCTGCGCTGGGGACGTTCCAGGTGTTGCAGCACCGGATGGTGGATATGTTCATCGCGCTGGAAGAAGCGACGTCGCTTTCGCAGCATTTGAATCTGACCGTAGCCGAGGGCGATCAGCAAGGATCGAAGCTCGCTTCGGGCGCCAAATCGAAAATCGGTGAGGCCGCACGCTTCGTCGGCGAGCAGGCAATCCAGCTCCACGGCGGCATGGGCATGAGCGACGAACTGAACGTCGGTCATTACTTCAAACGCATTGCGTCGATCAACATTCAATTCGGCGATCCGACCTATCACCTGATGCGTTACGCCCGCGCGAGCTGATCGCCGGGTTATCAAAATTGCGCTGCATGGCTGCACTGCAGGTGGCCGCGCTGCTTCTGATAATATGATGATTGTAATATATAGCTCTATCTAAAACCCGCCTGGAGGCGGGGTCGCACCATGGAGATTATCGAATGGTAGATGCAGTTATCGTTTCCACCGCTCGCACGGGTATCGGCAAGGCCTATCGTGGCGCGCTCAACAACACCGAAGGCCCGACGATGGCGGGTCACGTCATGGCCGAGGCCGTGAAGCGTGCCGGGATTGAGCCGGGCGAAGTCGAGGACGTGGTGATGGGCTGTGCGATGCAGCAGGGCACCATGGTGATGAATGTGGCGCGCAAGGGCGCGATCCGTGCCGGTCTTCCGATTACCGTTGCGGGCACCACCATCGATCGCCAGTGCGCCTCCGGTTTGCAGGCGATCGCTGTCGCGGCTCGTTCGGTCATGCTCGACGGTGTCGATGTCGCGATCGGGGGCGGCATCGAGTCGATCAGCCTTGTTCAGAACGAGCATATGAATCAGTTTCATTCGGTCGACCCCGAGCTGATGGCACTCAAGTCCGACATGTACATGTCGATGCTGGAGACCGCCGAGGTGGTTGCCGCGCGTTACAACATTCCACGCGACAAGCAGGACGAATACAGCCTCGAATGTCAGCGCCGCACCGGTGCTGCGATCCAGGGCGGCCGGTTCAATGACGAGATCGTTCCGTTCAAGACCAAGATGGCGGTAATGGACAAGGAGACCAAGCAGGTCTCGTTCAAGGACATCACGCTGACAAAGGACGAAGGGCCGCGGCCGGAAACCACCGCTGAAGGTCTCGCCAGCATCAAGCCGGTGTTCGAGGGCAAGACCATCAGCGCGGGTAACGCCAGCCAGTTGTCGGATGGCGCTTCGGCGTCGGTCATCATGAGCGACAAGCTTGCTGCCAAGAAGGGCCTTAAGCCGCTCGGCATCTTCCGTGGCTTTGTCGCGGCTGGCGTCGAGCCTGATGAAATGGGTGTCGGTCCTGTTGTTGCGATTCCGCGCCTGCTGAAGCGCCACGGTCTCAAGATCGACGACATCGACCTTTGGGAACTGAACGAAGCTTACGCTGTCCAGGTCATCTATTGCCGGGACAAGCTTGGGATCGATCCCAACAAGCTCAATGTCAACGGTGGGTCGATCTCCATGGGTCATCCGTACGGAATGACTGGCGCGCGTCTGGCTGGTCACGTCCTGCTTGAGGGCCGTCGTCGCAAGGCCAAATACGGTGTGGTGACGATGTGCATCGGCGGCGGCATGGGTGCAGCCGGCCTTTTCGAAATCCTT
>CALRLJ020000414.1:0-3534 GCA_943368635.1 Sediminibacterium ginsengisoli
GGGTTCGACAGCCACGAGCGACTCCGGTGGATAGTTGTTTTTGGCGACGGTCGCCGCAGCAGCGCGGGACGCATTGGTCAGATCGCTCGCAGCGACAATCGCTGCGAGATCGGCCGCGCTTTGGGTGCGGCGCTTGTCGGCGAAGATGGTGCCGACATCGACGCCGAGCGCCGTGCAGGCGATAATCATCAGCAGACTCGCCGCCCCCATGATGGCGATGTTGCCGCGCTCATCGCCGATGAAACGACGGAGCAAACCGCGCAGGTCCGGGATCATGCTCAATATCCTCCGCGCGGAATCGCCGCCGAGCGCACGATGGTCGAGGACGGCGCCGGAACGAATGTCGGCAGCGAATAGATGAACATGCCGGAGGCGTCGTAATTGACCGTGACGACGAACACGTTGGCGTCGGAAACGGACGTCGCCGCGTTGACCGTCAAACGCGCCGGATCGATCAGCGGATATGAATTGACGTTGCCGGTGATGTAACTGTTGGCGAGGGTGCTGCGCTCGTTTTCATTCAGTCCCGCGACCGAGGACCGCGCGGCTTCGGCGGCCAACTGCCCAACGCCGTGAACGACCGACAGATACGACCCGTACATGATGATCCCGAACAGGATCATCAGGAACACCGGGGCGATCATCGCGAATTCGACCGCGATGGCGCCGTCGCGCGCGGCGAGAAATTTTCCCAAAGTGGTTTTGTTGAACATGGCGCTGACCCGTTTCATGACGGGCATTTGCGCATACAACTTTTAAGGGCATACTAATTCACAAAACAACTATCAGGTGTACTATGATCCGGCCGCGCCGGGGGTCTTCACGTACGAGCGACCATGCGCCGCGAAGCGTTCCGAACCACGCCGGAAGCTGATAGGCTCCCTGCCCAAGAAAGAAACTGATCCTTGCCGGAAGGAACCTGCCTTGAATATTCAGCACCCTCGCCCGACTGTCGCGACACCGAACGATCTCGATGCTTTCTGGATGCCGTTTACGGCCAACCGGGCATTCAAGGCGCGGCCGCGTATGCTCTCCGGCGCCAAGGACATGCATTACTTCACCACCGACGGCCGCGCCATTCTCGATGGCGCCGCGGGCATGTGGTGCAGCAATGCCGGCCACAGCCGCGATCCGATTGTGAGCGCGATTCAGAAGCAGGCCGCGACCCTCGACTACGCGCCGCCGTTCCAATTCGGTCATCCGCAGGCCTTCGAGCTTGCCAGCCGCATCGCAGCACTTGCGCCGAAGGGCCTTGAGCATGTGTTCTTCTGCAACTCCGGTTCGGAAGCCGTCGATACCGCGCTGAAGGTCGCGCTCGCCTATCACAATGGCCGCGGTGAAGCCGGCCGCACCCGGCTGATCGGCCGCGAGCGCGGCTATCACGGTGTCGGCTTCGGCGGTATTTCCGTCGGCGGCATGGTCAACAACCGCAAGATGTTCGGCTCGCTGCTGACCGGCGTCGATCACCTGCCGACCACCTATGACCGCGAGAAGCAGGCCTTCACCAAGGGCGAGCCGGAATGGGGCGCGCATCTGGCCGACGACCTTGAACGCATTGTCGGCATCCATGGCGCCTCGACCGTCGCCGCCGTGATCGTCGAGCCGATGGCCGGTTCGACCGGCGTGCTGGCAACGCCGAAGGGTTATCTCAAGCGGCTGCGCGAGATCTGCGACAAGCACGGCATCCTGCTGATCTTCGACGAGGTCATCACCGGCTATGGCCGCCTCGGCTATGCCTTCGCGGCGGAACGTTACGGCGTGCTGCCCGACATGATTACCTTCGCCAAGGGCATCACCAACGGTGCTGTGCCGATGGGCGGCGTGCTGATCCGCGACGCGATCTACGATTCCTTCATGAAGGGGCCGGATCACGTCATCGAACTGTTCCACGGCTACACTTACTCGGCGCATCCGCTGGCCTGCGCGGCAGGTATCGCCACCCTCGACGTCTATCGCGACGAAGGCCTGTTCGAGCGGGCGCGAGCGATGGAACCCAAGTGGGCCGACGCCGTGATGGGCCTGCGCAACGATCCGAACGTGGTGGACATCCGCACCGTCGGCATCACCGCAGGCATCGACCTCGCCCCCAACAAGGACGGCCCCGGCAAGCGCGGCTTCGAGGCGCTCGATGCGGCGTTCCACGACCACGACCTGATGATCCGGGTCGCCGGCGATACCCTGTGCCTGACCCCGCCCTTGATCGTCTCGGAGGCCCAGGTCGGCGAGATCATGGACAAGATCGCCAAGGTGATCCGCGCGGTCGCCTGACCGCGCGCGATTTCCGCACCCTGAATTAAGGCAACCTTCGCGGCTGCCTTAAGAATTTCGCGCCGAATCAAACTTGATGCTAAGCTCCGCCCCGTTCGGGACTGGGCAGGCTTCATGATCCGCATTTCGACGATTTTCATCGCCATCTGCATGGTGCTGATCGCAGCGTCGCTGGGTCTGCTGTTGTATTCAATGGCAGGCCTCAGCGCCTCAGAATCCGCCATCGTCGCGCTGACGGCGCTGACCTTCCTCATTCTTTACAACGCCGTGTCGATGCGGCTGCGTGACCGCACCGATGTCGGCAGCCAGATCGCCGATCTGTCGCGCGGCACCGCGGATCTTGCGCGGCAAGTCGCCGAGTACGGACGCCGCATGAGCGCGATCGAGACCCGGCTGTCGGCCAACGACGCCAACGGGCAGGAACGCGTCCAGACGGTGGCTGGCGAAATCAGCGAGTTGGGATCTTTGGTCAGACAACTGGCCTCGTCGGTCGCAGCCCATGACGAAATTCTGGCAAGCGCCGCGTCGGCCGTCCGGCAGCAGATTACTGAACCGGCAGAGACCGCGACCAACGAAGCAATCCCGGAGAACGCTCAAACCAGCGCGCCGGTCAATGCACAGGCGACGACGGCCGGCGCACCGGCAGCCGATGCCCCGCTGCCGTCTGCCGGTCTCAACAACGCCCAGCTTCTGGTGGCTGTCCGAAACGCCATCGAGGCCAACCGCATCGATCTGTTTTTGCAGCCGATGGTGACCCTGCCCCAGCGCAAGGTGCGGTTCTATGAGGCCGTGGCACGGCTGCGCGACGACAAGGAGCAACTGCTCACCGCAGGCGATTTCATCGGCACCGCGGAAGCCGCCGGCCTGATGGGCCAGATCGATCACACCGTGATGCTTCGCTGCGTGCAGGTGCTGCGGCGGCTGATGGTGCGATCGAAGGATGTCGGCGTATTCTGCAACGTCTCCGGCGCGACACTGAGCAATCCGTCGGTGTTCGGCCAGTGCCTCGATTTTCTCGAAGCCAATCGTATTCTTGCGCCGTCGCTGGTGCTCGAATTCAAGCAGAGCGCGTTCCGCCATCTCGGCCCGGTGGAAAGCGAACATCTCGCCGCCCTGCAAAGGCTCGGCTACGGCTTCTCGGTCGATAATGTGACCGACCTGCGGTTCGATCCGCGCGAAATGGCCGATCGCGGCGTCAAGTTCATCAAGGTTCCGGCCGCGATGCTGCTCGACCAGAAGCAGCTCTCCACCGCCGACATTCACGCC
>CALRLJ020000415.1:0-3526 GCA_943368635.1 Sediminibacterium ginsengisoli
GGTTCCTGCGATAGGGTCGTGGCGGCGCTCATCAATCCTCCGTGGTCCCGGATGCTCCCGAAACCAGACGTGCTTGCTGCGGGTGGGGTGCGTGATTCAACCTAGCAGACAGATGCGACTGGCAGAAGCCCACCAGACAACGAAAGTTCCACTGTATTTTCATTGAGATAAGCCATTTTTGCAGCTTTGGTAGGTCTGCCCTGCGATTGCGGCGATATACGGTGGATGTCAGCGGCGATGAATTGGCGCTTTAGCTCCGGGTCTCGCCGCCTCATGCCCGGTTTACCGGTATGTTAGGGGCAGGAATCGCGCCAGCAACGGACATCCGGTGAACACTATCAACCAACTGATCGGGTTCGTCTCGCTTCACGCCGGATGGGCCTATATTGCGATTTTCCTCAGCGCATTTTTGGAAGCCGTCCCTATTCTGGGTTCGCTGATTCCAGGCTCAACCGTAATTCTGGCGCTCAGTGCGCTGGTACCCGCCGGCAGTCTGCACCTGACATCGGTGCTTGCAGCCGCGATCACCGGAGCGTTGTTGGGCGATGGGCTGGCCTACTGGATCGGCCGTATCAGCCAGCGCGAGGTGCTGACCTCGTGGCCGATGTCGAATTATCCGGGCCTCGTGACGAAGAGCGAAGCGTTCTTTCGCCGTTACGGGACGCTCGCGGTGTTCTTTGCGCGTTTCGTGCCACCGGTCCGCGCCATCGTGCCGATCACGGCCGGCGCACTCGGCATGCCCCCGCAGCGCTTCTATCCGGTCAACGCTGCGGCTGTCCTGTTATGGGCGTTTGCGCATGTGCTGTCGGGAGCGATGGCAGGCTCCGCCGCCGAAAAATTTGGCGTGAACATCGAACACTATGAATGGCCGCTGGTTGGCGGCATCATCGCGATCGGAACCGTCGCAGTCGGCGTCTATCATTGGCGTAACCGCCGCGCAGCGGCGGCACAAGCGGATTCCCGTTCCAGCTAGCGGATGCATTCCATGACGCGCAACGCCCCACGCAACAGCGCCATCGCCGACAGCAACGTCGCAAATGTGTTCGCGGCTTATCCCGGTAACATCCGCGAAAAGCTGATGACGCTACGCGCCATGATTCTGGAAACCGCAACGCGTATCGATGGCGTGGGGCCTATCGAGGAAACGCTGAAATGGGGCCAACCCAGCTATCTCACGACAGAGTCCGGCACCGGCAGCACGATCCGTATCGACCGTGTGAAGTCCGATGATGACCGCGTCGCAATGTATTTTCACTGCCAGACCGATCTGGTCGCGACATTCCGTGAGCTTTATCCCGAACAAATGGAATATGGCGGCAATCGGAGCATCCTGTTCGATGCCAAAGCCAAAATTCCCGAAAAAGCGCTGCGCCACTGCATCGGACTGGCGCTGACCTATCACGCGCGCAAAACATCTTCCGTCAAGACAGCGGGTTCAGCGAGCGCGACGGCCACAAAGAAAAAACGCCGACCGGTCAAGCCTCAGCCAATCAAACCGAAAACGACGGCGCTCAGGACGCGCCGCGCACCACGGTCTTGAGATAGTTGTAGGCCTTGATGATCTCGATCAGGCGATCCTCGGTCGAGCGATCGCCGCCATTGGCGTCGGGATGATGCTGTTTCACCAGCAGCTTGTATTTTGCCTTCACGGTCTCGAGCGTCGCGTCGGGGCCAAGGCCCATCACCAGCAACGCCTTCTTCTCGGCATTGAAGATCTTGCGCGTCTCCGCCTTCGGCTCCTCGGCGTTAGAGCCTGGACCCGGCCGCCACTTTCCGCGCCCGTTGAGTTCGCTGAACATGTTGAAGGGATCGGACGCCCCGTCAATGTCGAGGTCTGCCTTGCCCTTCTTGCCTTTGGTGCCGCCATTGGCGCCCATCTTCCAAGTCGGACGATGGCCGGTCAGCGCATCCTTCTGGTAGCTGGCGACAGCATCGGGCGCCATCCCCTGAAAGAAATTGTAGCCCTGATTGTATTCGCGGACGTGGTTGAGACAGAAATGCCAGTATTCCTTCTCATGCCCTCGGCCCTTGGGCGCGCGATGCCCGCCCTTGTTCTTGCAACCGGGCGCTTCGCACAGGACAGCTTCCTCGCGCGCGGCAGCCTGCTGCTTCGCGCTCAGCTTGTTGGGCTTGATACGAATGCTGTCGAAGAATTTGGATGAGTCGATGGCCATGGTGAGTATGACGACGCCTTATGAGAAGCTGCTGATCTCGGTGCGAGAAGGCCCGATGCGGATTTTCGCGACCGCGGATTATACAACGTGACGCGGGTGAATCGCAATTGAAACGGCTATTGACCTGAACGAATAACGCACGATATTGCGCGGATCATGACCGCAAAAGATCACATCACAAAAAAGTTGAGCGAAGCTTTCATTCCTGAAAGCCTCGATGTCGTTGATGAATCTCATTTGCATGAAGGCCACGCAGGCCACAGGCCGGGCGGCGAAACGCATTTCAGGGTGTATATCGTATCGAAGGCGTTCGAAGGGAAGAGCCGGATCGACCGCCACCGCATGATAAATTCGCTGCTGGCGCCGGAACTCTCAAGCTCCCTTCATGCACTGGCGATCCATGCCTATGCACCGGATGAAGGCGGCCGCCGCCCCGCCCCGGCGGAAGCCTGCAAGCACTAGCCCCGACGCATCAGCGCAGCCGCACTGCCCGCTAGAATGCGGTTCCCGCCTTCGGTTTCTTTTCCGGCGTATCGCTTTCGCGCGGCAGCGGCACAATCCGCAGCGCCGTGATGCGGTTGCGCTCGCGCCGGAGCACCCGGAAACGGAATCCGTGAAACGTGAAGCTCTGACCGCGATCGGGGATCGAACGCGCTTCATGGATGACGAGGCCGGCGATAGTGGTCGCCTCCTCGTCCGGCAAATGCCAATCCATCGCGCGGTTGAGATCGCGGATCGGCACCGATCCATCGACCACGACCGAGCCGTCCGGCTGCGCACGGACGCCCGCGACAACCACATCGTGTTCGTCGGAAATATCGCCGACGATTTCTTCCAGAATATCTTCCAGCGTCACGAGACCTTCGACCTCCCCGTACTCATCCACCACCAGCGCGAAGTGCGTCTTGCGGCGGCGGAACGCCTTGAGCTGTTCGGACAATGGCCGCATCTCGGGCACGAACCACGGCGGCAAAGCGATCGCACTGACATCGACCTTGGAGATGTCACCGTCCGCCGTGCGAATGGCACGAAGCAGATCCTTGGCGTGAAGCACGCCGACAATGTTCTCGGGCTTTTCGCGCCATAACGGAATGCGGGTATATTCTGTCGCCAGCACTTCCCGCACCAGATCGTCCGCGGGCATGTCGGCGTTGACCATCACCATTTCAGTGCGGTGAACCATGACGTCGGAGACGTCGAGATCCTTGAGATCGAGCAGGCCGCCAAGCATGTCGCGGTCATGCTTCTCGACGCCGCCTTCGTGATGGATCAGATCGACCGCGCCGCGCAGACGTTCGGTAGGAGACAGCAGCGGCTGATTGGCTCCCACCGGAACCCGCAACAGCTTGAGC
>CALRLJ020000416.1:0-3521 GCA_943368635.1 Sediminibacterium ginsengisoli
TGGAGGTTGTGCGGCCGATGGGAAGCGTCGACCCGGCGATCGCGGAAATCCTGACGTTCATCGGAGACGGCGTTAAGCGTCCGCTGTGCATGGCCCATAACAATCCGAACAAATCGACAGAGCGCGCCAACCTCGAGGCGTAATGACGACAGACATCGAGCTTTCCCCGACAGTCGGTATCATCTCCGGAAACGGCGTCCTGCCGTTCTCCGTCGCCGGGTTGCTGAAGGCGCGCGGGATCGATCCGTATCTGTTTGCGATCCGCGGATTCTGCGATCCGGTGCGTGTCGCGGACTTTCCTCATCACTGGATTGCGCTCGGTCAGGTCGGCAGGCTGACACGGTTGCTGAAATCGGAAGGATGCCGCGACGTCGTTTTCATCGGCGGGCTGGTGAGGCCGGCTCTCTCTGAAATTCGTCTCGACTGGGGCACGTTGCGCGCTATTCCCGTGATTGCGGCTGCGCTGCGCGGCGGTGATGACCATCTCCTGACGGGCATCAGCGGTATTTTCGAGCGTCAAGGATTGCGCGTCGTCGGCATCAAGGATGTTGCGCCAGAACTTCTGATGCCGGAAGGCAGCATTACACGCCGCACGCCGGATGCGGAGGCGCTCGCCGACATCACCAAGGGACGCGAACTGATGCAGGCGATCAGCCCTTTCGACGTGGGCCAGGCCGTTGTGGTGATCGACGGTCACGTTGTCGCTGTTGAGGATATTGAAGGTACCGACGGATTGCTGGCGCGCGTGGCACGATTGCGTTCAGAGAAGCGAATTCGCGCCAAGCCGGGACACGGCGTGCTGGTGAAAATGCCCAAGGTTCAGCAGGATTTGCGGTTCGACCTTCCGACGCTCGGCCCGAAGACGATCGACGGCGTGATCGCCGCCGGACTTTCAGGTATCGGCATTGTCGCCGGGCATACGCTGGTCGCCGAAGCGGATGTGATGACGGCGAAGGCCGATCAGGCGGGTGTCTTCGTCACGGGATTGCCGTTGTGAACGCGGGCAAGCCTCAAGCTGCGCCGAAGATATTCCTGATTGCTGCGGAAGAATCCGGTGACCGGCTTGGTTCGGGGTTGATTAAGGCGTTGCGCGAGCGGCTCGGACCGGGGGCAAAATTTGTTGGCATCGGCGGCCGTCACATGGCGGAGCAGGGGCTGACGTCGCTGGTTTCGACCGATGATCTGGCGATCATCGGTTTCATGTCCATTCCGAAAAAGCTGCCCATGATCCTCCGGCGCATCCGTGAGGCCACCGATGCGGTGCTGAACGAGCGGCCGGACGTTCTGGTGATTATCGACAGTCCGGATTTCACCCATCGTGTGGCGCGCCGCGTTCGTGCGCGCGATCCGTCGATCCCGATTGTCGATTACGTGTCGCCGACGGTTTGGGTCTGGCGGCCCAGCCGCGCCCGAAAGATGCGCGCTTACGTCGATCAGCTTCTCGCGGTGCTGCCGTTCGAGCCTGAGGTCCATCGCAAACTGAGTGGCCCGCCATGTGCTTATGTCGGTCATCCGTTGCTGGAAGACCTGGATGCGTTGCGGCCGAACGCCGAAGAACGTGCACGCCGTTTGGCAACGCCGCCGCTGCTCCTTGTGCTGCCGGGCAGCCGCCGCAGCGAAATCAAGCGCAACATGGCGATCTTCGGTGAAACGCTGCGCTTGCTGCGCGGGCAGGGCATCGCGTTCGAGCCGATTCTGCCGACGGTTCCGGGTCTGTTGGAAAGCGTTCGCGCTGCAGCTGCAAGCTGGCCCGTCCAGCCGCGGATCGTGGTCGAAGATGCCGAGAAGAAAACCGCGTTCCGGTCAGCACGTGCGGCGCTCGCCAAATCCGGCACGGTAACTCTTGAGCTTGCCCTGGCAGGTGTGCCGATGGTGACCGCCTATCGCATCACCGAGATCGAAGCCTTCGTCGCGCGCCGCGTGATCCAGACCTCATCGATCATTCTGGCCAATCTCATTCTCGGTGAAAATGTGATCCCGGAATATCTGCAAGAGAACTTCACGGCGGAGAATCTTGCACCGGCATTGCGCGATATTCTCGGCGATACACCGGCGCGGCAGCGGCAGGTAGAAGCTTTCACCCGGCTGGAGCAGATCATGTCCACCGGCGGCAAGCGCCCGAGCGAACTGGCTGCGGACGGCGTGATCGCGACGCTGCGCTAAATCCAGTCTTTTGGTTACATCAAAGAAAAAGGCCGATGCGAACACCGGCCTTTTTACTGAATGCAGGTACGGCTGTGCGCTTACTTGCGCTTGTCGATCCCGACGTAATCGCGGGTCGTGGCGCCGGTATAAAGCTGGCGCGGACGACCGATCTTCTGCTGCGGATCCTGGATCATCTCGCTCCACTGGCTGATCCAGCCGACGGTGCGGGCGACCGCGAACAGCACGGTGAACATGGAGGTGGGGAAGCCCATCGCCTTCAGCGTGATGCCCGAATAGAAATCGACGTTCGGGTAGAGCTTGCGCTGGACGAAATATTCGTCGCTCAACGCGATCTTCTCGAGTTCCATGGCGACATGGAGCAGCGGGTCGTTCTGGTGGCCGGTTTCAGCCAACACCTTGTGACACATCTGCTGCATGATCTTGGCGCGCGGATCGTAGTTCTTGTAGACGCGGTGACCGAAGCCCATCAGGCGGACGGTGGAGTTCTTGTCCTTCACCTTGGCGATGAATTCCGGAATTTTGTCGACGGTGCCGATCTCGGCCAGCATCTGCAGCGCTGCTTCGTTCGCACCACCGTGCGCCGGTCCCCACAGGCAAGCGATGCCGGCGGCGATGCACGCGAACGGATTGGCGCCCGACGAGCCGGCGATGCGCACGGTCGATGTCGATGCGTTCTGCTCGTGGTCGGCATGGAGGATGAAGATCTTGTCCAGGGCTTCCGCCATCACCGGATTGATCTGATATTCCTCGCACGGCACGGCGAAGCACATGTTGAGGAAGTTCGCGGCGAAGCCGAGCGAGTTCTTCGGATAAACGAACGGCTGGCCGACATTGTACTTGAAGGCCATCGCGGCCAGCGTCGGGATCTTCGCGATCATGCGCATGGAAGCGATCATGCGCTGGGTCGGATCGGAGATGTCGGTGGAGTCGTTGTAGAACGCGGCCAGTGCGCCGACCGAGGCAACCATCACGGCCATCGGGTGAGCGTCGCGGCGGAAGCCCTGGAAGAAGCGGGCCATCTGCTCGTGGACCATCGTGTGACGGGTCACGCGGTTGTCGAAATCTTCCTTCTGAGCCTTGCTCGGCAATTCGCCGTACAGCAGCAGGTAACAGGTTTCGAGGAAGTCGCCTTTTTCGGCGAGCTGCTCGATCGGATAACCGCGATACAGCAGAATACCGGCGTCGCCGTCGATATAGGTGATCTTGGATTCGCAACTGCCGGTGGACGTAAAGCCGGGGTCGTAGGTGAACATCCCGGTCTGTGCGTAAAGCTTGCTGATGTCGACAACGTCAGGCCCGACGGTCCCGGTCATAACGGGAAAATCGACGGTCTTTCCTTCAACCGTCAGCGTCGC
>CALRLJ020000417.1:0-3515 GCA_943368635.1 Sediminibacterium ginsengisoli
CGAAATCGCTGTTGCGCTGGCCGCCGAACCATCGATCCTGCTGCTCGACGAGCCGACGCAGGGGATGAGTCACGCAGACACCGCGGACACCTCTAGTCTAATCCGCGATCTGGCGCGTGACGTGACCATCTTGCTCATCGAGCACGACATCGGTGTGGTGATGGACATTTCCAATCACATCGTGGTGATGCATCAGGGAAAGAAACTCGCCGAGGGAACGCCCTCCGCCGTTCGGGCCGATCCGGCCGTCAAGGCAGCTTATTTCGGACACGCGTGATGTTCAGTATCGACAATCTTCAGGTTCATTACGGTCTTTCTCACGTCATTCAGGGCGTGAGCATGGACGCCCGGCCCGGCGAGGTTGTCGGTATTTTCGGACGTAATGGCGTCGGCAAAACGACCCTGATGAAAACGATAGCGGGTTGGGTTGCGCCGAGCGGTGGCTCGATCATGCTCGATGGTGCGCGTCTCGATGGCCTCCCGCCCGATGGCGTCTGTCGCCATGGCGTGGGGTTCGTGCCGGAGGACAGACGGATATTTCCCGGCCTCAGCGTCGAGGAAAATCTTAAACTCGGTCTGATGCAGCGCGTGGGCCGGTCGCGCGCCGAGGAAAATGCGGAAATCGATCGCATCTACCAGCGCATGCCGCGGCTGGCGGAGCGGCGACGTCAGGCCGGCACGACATTGTCCGGCGGCGAGCAGCAGATGCTTGCCATGGCGCGCGTTATGATTGGCCGGCCGCGTCTCGCGCTGATTGATGAGCCGAGCGAAGGATTGGCTCCGATGATCGTCGCGGATATTTTCGCCATTATCGAAGAAATGAAGGCGGAGGGCGCGACCGTCCTGCTCGTGGAGCAGAACGTGCATGCGGCGCTCGGTGTGGCCGACCGTTTCTATGCCATTGAACGCGGCGCGGTCGTTTTGGCTGGCAACGCCCGGGATGAGGCCGACCGGGCCCGTTTGCTGGGCGTGATCGCGGTGTAGCGGCCAGCCTGCGACAGATGGTCATTCACCTTGCGTTGGGACCGCCGATTTCAGCGATTTGGGGCTGCGTTAGGCCGTTGGAACAGCGGTTTGCTTCATGGAACGCTTGGCAGTCTCGATGATCGACATTAGGATTGCTTGTCATTTCGGTTCTTCGCACCCTTAATTTTGCCGCGTCCGATGGGGATCGGACAGGCTTCGACACCTGAGCAGGAGGCTCGAATGTCGACAGCGTTGCGTATCGCTCATGGGACATTTGGCCGTGTCGCGCTGCTGGACATGGATTGTTCCCTCGTGCGCCATGCACATCCGCATTGTCATGTTCTGTTGAAGGTTGAGGGCGCCGATACGCAGTTTTCTGTCGGCGACAGAATTTGCCCGCTGACCGATACCTCTGCGGTGCTCGTCGATGGCTGGCAACCCCATGCCTACGTGCACGACCCCAACCGGCCACGCACTCTAATCCTTGCGCTGTATGTCGAGCCGAAATGGTTGAAGGATTTCCGACCAGGCTGGGCAGCGAGCGGCGCTCCGGGTTTCTTCGGGCAGCCCTCAGGCGAGGTTTCTCCGGGCATTCGCAGGCTTACCATGGATCTTGCCGCGGATATGATGGCGCGGCCTGATTGCGTCGGCGCACACGAGACATTGCTGTCCGATCTGATGATTGCCGTGATTGAGCGTTTTACCCCGTGGCGCAATTTCCCGGCGTCAATCAGGGAAATGAATGTGCCCGGGCGCGATTGGCGCATCAAGCGTGTGGCTGAAGCGATGCGCGCCGATGCCGGAAATATCGCGAACATCGACAAGTTTGCCAGCAGCGCGGGATTGTCGCGCGCGCATTTCTTTAGGTTGTTCCAGTCCTCGATCGGTGTACCGCCGAAGGTCTATCTCAATGTCGTGCGGATGGAGCAGGCAGTGGATGCCGTCCTTCATCAGAATGTGTCTGTCGGCGAAATCTCCGAGCGATTGGGATTTGCCGAACCCGCTCATTTCACGCGTTTCTTTCGCAATCATGCAGGCGTTGGCCCACGCGAGTTCCGCAATGTTTCGCGGCTTGCGAGTTGATATTGCGGCGCGATAAGCCATCAAATGAGACGGATTGGTAAGTCCTGAGAGAGGCCGGTATGGTCTGCGCTCCCGTTATCCTGACAAAGGTCAGTAAGCGCGAAGTAACAAGCGCTAACGGGAGTTTGTTTCTGGATGGCGCACGTTGCCTCATCGATGCCGGACGTCGATATTGATCGTCCTTGGGTCGGCCGGTCGATTGAGCGCGTGGAAGATGCCGCCCTGCTTACGGGGCGTGGGCGCTTCATCGACGATCTCGGAACCCGTCCCGGCACCTTGCACGCCGCCATCCTACGCTCGCCGCACGCCCATGCCGACATCATCGCCATCGAGATATCTGCCGCACAAAAGGCTGCCGGCGTTGTGGCGGTGCTCTCGGGAGAGGACATCAAGGCGCTGACTACAAGTCTTGTGGTTGGCGTCAAAGCACCTGTGGAGTGTTGGCCCATCGCAGTCGGTCGCGTTCGCTATGTTGGCGAACCTGTTGCCATTGTTGTGGCAACCGACCGATATCTCGCTGAGGATGCCGCCGACTTGATCGAGGTCGAATACCGGGCGCGGCCGGCTGTGGTCGATCCGTTGGCAACGTTGTCGCCGGATGCACCGGTCCTGCACGATGGCTTTGGCGGCAACGTCGCGAGCGACAGAACATTTCGCTACGGCAATCCTGAACAGGCCTTCGCCGAAGCCGCGCATCGTATTTCCATCGATATCCAATACCCGCGCAACTCCTGCACGCCGATCGAAACCTATGGCGTCATCGCCGATTACGATCCATCGGACGATGCGTTCGATGTTCTCGCAAACTTCCAGGGGCCGTTCAGCATTCATGCCGTAATATCGCGCGCACTCAAAGTGCCGGGCAATCGTCTGCGGTTGCGCACGCCTCCGGATTCGGGCGGCAGTTTCGGCGTCAAGCAGGGCGTGTTTCCTTACATCGTTCTGGTCGCAACAGCGTCGCGGGCCGTTGGCCGTCCGGTGAAGTGGATCGAGGACCGGCTTGAGCATCTCACTGCTTCGGTCTCTGCGACTAATCGCGCGACAACTATTGCGGCAGCCGTTTCGGCCGACGGCAAGATTCTCGCGCTGGACTGGGATCAAGTCGAGGACTGCGGCGCACATCTGCGCGCGCCGGAGCCGGCGACGCTTTACCGGATGCATGGCAATCTGACCGGCGCCTATGACATTCGTCACGTCGCGGTACGCAATCGCGTTGTTGTCACCAACAAGACGCCGACAGGACTCAATCGCGGGTTCGGCGGACCGCAAGTCTACTTCGCACTTGAACGACTGGTACATCGGATCGCTATCGATCTTGGGCTCGATCCGCTGGACGTGATCAAGCGCAATCTTGTTCCCACTGATGCGTTTCCGTATCGAACGGCGACCGGCGCGTTGCTCGATTCCGGCGATTATCAGGAAGCGATCACACGCGGCGCAAGAGATGGCGGGCTCGACGCGTTGAA
>CALRLJ020000418.1:0-3490 GCA_943368635.1 Sediminibacterium ginsengisoli
TGATAGCGGGCATCTCACCCGGCGCGGCGACAGTGTTCGCGCTGATGTTCGGCGCAGCCAATGGCGTGGTGACGATTGCGCGCGGCGCGTTGCCGCTGGCGCTGTTCGGCGCTGTGGGTTACGGGCGCGTGGTGGGGCGGATCGCGCGGCCCGCGCAAATCTGTCAGGCACTGGCGCCGTTCGCGCTGGCTTATGTGATCGACCGGTGGTCCGGTCAGGTGGCGCTGGAAATACTGATCGCCGTGACGCTGCTGGCGCTGGCCTGTTTCGCCGCTTTACGGCGCCCGGCCTAGTACCGCCTATTGGAAGTTCCTGCAGCACAAGCTGCGAGTCCGGGTCAGGAACTTCCAATAGAAAGCGGTACTGGAATGATAAACTTGCTAGTACCCGTGACTTTCCGAAGTTCGTGGATGGTGTTGCTGAGATGGATCACGAACTCTGGAAAGTGGATACCAGGGCCGGAGCGGTGCTCCGGGTTTGCATCGGTTAGTTGAACAGGGCGTCGATGTCGTCCTGCGAAACGTGACCTTCCTCGTCGACGCCCTTCGGACCGTTGAGCAGGCGGGCATCGCCGACGCGCATGTCGACAATCGCCGGTGCGTGCTGCTTGATCGCATCGACGCCGCCCCAGATTTCCATCATCACAGTGATGTGGTGCTCGATGAACTTCATCGTCGCCATCACCTTGCTGATGCGCTGGCCGGTGAGATCCTGAAAGTTACACGCCTCGAAAATGCCGACGACGCGATCCTGAATTTCTTCGCTGAGTTGTGCCTGCTGGTCCGGCGACATCGCCTTACCCAGCGCGCTTGCGGCCTGATCGATCGCCTCTGCGGCTTCGAGGATCTGCTGGGTGGCTTCCTCGGTGCCGCCGACAACCGCGCCCAATTCGCCGGTGACTTTCGACATCTCGTCGCCGCTGAAGCTCTTGCCGTGCAACACGGCGATTTCCTGCTTGGTGCGGTTGATGGCGTCGTGAATGAGATCGAGCTCGACCTTCAGCTTTTCGCACTGTTCGATCTGCGCGCGATAGCTGCCGAGAAGCTGCTGGGCTGCGTTCAGTTCCAGCGGTGACGGGGCTTCTTCCTGTTCGGAAACCGGGCCGCTATGATGAGACGCCATCTGCGCGCGAATGGCGCGTAGCTCGCTCATGATCTGATTGTGATGCGGAGTGGGATCGCCCTCTGCGTGATCAAACATCGGCATGTCGCCGGACTGAATTCCTTCGATACGAAATCGCTTGCGCTGAACGGCCATTGGTATCCCCACTCCCTGATGAGGCGTTTGTAACCCACCGTCATTTAACGCGAGGTTTCGAGCGGAACTGTCGACGTCATGACATGCGGGGTGCTGCATACGGACGGTTAACCATGTCGCCGCCGTGTTCATCGAAAATAAACGCTGTCGCGAAGAACAGGCCTCACTTACGGACGTGGTGAATCCGAAACCCGTTTTCGTTCACCAAACCGATGCGATTTGGAACTTAAATGGGACGTGTTCAGGCGCGCTGTCCGCGCGTCAACGACGAAACAGTACAGAGTACGTCGATGATCAGAAAAATGTCCCTCGCGCTTGTCGCCGGCGCAGTGTGTTTTGGCGCCAGTTCCATCCAGGCTTTCGCATTTGAAGACGACATGCCGGCCGAGCCGCGCGTGATCTACGCGCAGCCACCGTCAACGCCGCCGATGCCGATCCGGGTTGCTTATAACGAGCGCTCCAACATGGGCGGCGGCTTGATCGAGTATCTTTTCAGCGGCGGTCAGTCGGGCGATCCGAACTATCAGGCCCCGCGTTACGAGCAGCGCTACGAGCAGGCGCCGTCGCGCGGCGGATTGCCGCCGATGGACCCGCAATACCGGCAGGACATGCGTCAGGGCGATGTCGGCATCGAGCCAGGCCGTCCGGGCATGGACCCGAAGTTCGAGAAGCAGGTTGTCGAATACAGCGGCAAGCACGCGCCGGGAACGCTGGTCATCGATACGCCGAACAAGTTTCTCTATCTGGTGCAGGGTGGCGGCAAGGCGCTTCGGTACGGCATCGGTGTCGGCAAGCCCGGTTTCACCTGGTCGGGCGTGAAGACGATCTCCGCCAAGAAGGAATGGCCGGCGTGGACGCCGCCGCCTGAAATGCTCAAGCGCCGTCCCGATCTGCCGCGGCACATGGAAGGCGGGCCGGAAAATCCGCTCGGCGCGCGTGCCATGTATCTCGGCACATCGCTCTATCGCATTCATGGCTCCAACGAGCCGTGGACGATCGGCACCAACGTGTCGTCGGGCTGCATCCGGATGCGCAATGAGGATGTGATCGATCTTTACGGCCGGGTGAATGTCGGCGCGCGCGTCGTCGTCATCTGAGCATCCTGACCCTGAAATAAAATCGGCCGCTGGATCCAGCGGCCGTTTTCTTTTGTCCAAGCAAGATCGCTCAGGCGAAATCGCTGTCGCCCGAATCGAAGTCGCCGGAATCGTAGTCGTCGTCATCATCCTGGTCTTGATCCTGGTCCTGGTCGATGTCGGCCTGCGCCTGATCGTAGGAACTCTGCCGCTGGCTGTCGCCGCTGCCGCTCTTGCCGACATCGTTGACGCCGGCATCGCGCGCGAGATTGCCCGAGGACTGGTTGCTGTCCCACGGCATCTTGCTGCCGCCGGACTCCGCGGTGTTGCCGAGACTCTGCTGCTGGCTGCCGCCGCCCATCATGCCGCGGAGACTGTTCATCAGCATCGAGCCGCCGATCACGCCGGCTGCCGTCGCCGCAGCGGTTCCCAGAAACGATCCGCCGCCGCCGGCGTTGCCGCCGCCGAACAGGCCGCCGCCGGGATTTCCGGCCCTTCCGTCCGCAAGTCTCGGGTCATTCATGCGCGGATCGCCGCCCATGCGTGCATCGGCTTGCTCCAGCGCCTGACCGCTGTTCCACACCGGACCGCGCTGCGCGCTGTCGCCGGGACGAACGTTCGGCACCGAGCTGCGACTCTGACCGGAGCCCAGAATCGTGTCCCGCATCGAATCGAGAAATCCGCCGGAGGGTTGCTGCTGTTGCGCGCCGCTTTCAAGCTCCTGGATGCGGGCTTCGGCGTGCCTGAGCGCTTCGTCCTGCACCAGCACGGTTTGGACAAGGGCGTAGACGGCATTGGGCGCACGGCGCAAACCTTCCGCAACCGCGGCGTTGGCGTTCGGCTCGCGCGGCGAATTCTCGACCCTGGCGAGGCGGTCGAACAGATCGTCAACGAGTTGGCGTTCCTGTGGCGTCATGACGTCCTCCTGAAGCACCCGGCATGCGGATGCGCGTCATGATGTAAGGCCGCATTGTGTCGGGTTAAGTCCCGGCGCGAATTAAATTTAGGAAAGCCGACCGTCGCGGTGCGACAAAAAGACTTAAGGCATGCATTGAACCATTCGTCGTCCTTCGAGACGCGGCGCTTCCCGCCGCTCGTCAGGATGACGGTTTGTCGAGCGTGACGTTGGTTGCAGTTAGCAATCGCGGGAAATCGTC
>CALRLJ020000419.1:0-3485 GCA_943368635.1 Sediminibacterium ginsengisoli
AGCCGATACGCACGGATATTTCAGCCGTGAACAGGCCGCCAAGCCTCGCGCGCGTTCCCGGAAGTGATCCTGTTCGGGCGAGCGACGGAGCTTTCCGTCTCCTCAATGGTCCTATCAAGACCGGCAGCCGCACAGGTCAAAATCCAAAACAGGTGAATTGACTCGGGGTTTCTCCTGAGGCCGCTGGGTCACGGTTGCTGAGGTGGCCAGAGACTGTCAGCTAGTCTAGAAGTTAAATCCGATGCCGCCGGCAGCCAGATGGTGGGACGTGCCGCCGAAACTGGTCGTCCACGGGCTGGTCGGCGCATGGTTGAGATACGCGGTGGAGCCGAACACGTGATTGACGTCGCCAACATATAGATAGCGGTATTCACCGAACAGATAGGCGCCGCTGTCGCCTATGGCGACGCGAGCACCGGCCTTTGCTTGTGCGGCAAAAGTCCAAGCGGAGGAGTCCGGGCTGGAGTTGAAGTGATTGATTCCGGCTTCCGGCGGGTTGATCTGGGCAGACGTGGCACCCTTGATCGAGACATTGGCGGCCCCGATGCCGCCGCCGATATACGGCGTTATGCCTTGATAAGGCGTGCGAAAGCCGACGACCATATTCGCCAGAACAACGGTGGTGCGCGTCGGGAAGCTATCGTCGAACGATTGCTCAGCAAGCCGATCCGTGGGGTTCGCCAGCGTCGCATGCCGCTGATTGCCCGCCAGATAGAAGCCCTCGACCTCGACGGCGGGCAGCAGATGCCTGCCATACGCCCATTCATAGCCGAGATGTGCGCCGCCGAACCCGACGCTGCCGCTGTCGGTCCGCCCCTTGGCATTGACGGCCAGCGGGCCTCCGGCGAACTCGGGAAAAAAGACGGTGCCGAACGGGCTGACGCCGCTGCTGCCGCGGCTGCCCCCACCACCGAAAACGCCGAGATAGGCGCCGCGACTCGCCGCCAGTGACGCTGCGGGCGGCTTTCCGTACATCGCATAAGCCTGCGCGGGCGCGGTTGCCGCCACCGCTTCCTTCGCAGCGGCGCGTCCGGCTTGCGCGGCCACCGTTGCGACTTCACGGGCCTCTCTCGTTGTAGCGGCGCGGCGCTCCTGTTTCGCCTGCTTCAATTCATTGCGCAGTTCGGAGATGGTCTGCTGCTGCGCTTTCAGCATGCGGAACAGTTCTGCATTCGATGGAATGTCTTCGGCATGGGCGAGGTTTGCAGTCATCAAGCCCGCGATGACGATGAAACATTTACGCGCTGTCATTGATGATTCCTCCGGTTGCCAAATCATTTGCTAACACTATGGAACCAGATCGGGCACGCGCGAAAGGCATCGCCCCGGCGGAAGCAAGAGTTTCAGCCACGCCGCTCACAGATTTCGAACGCGATGTGGATTCCGGGTGACACACGCCCGCAGCGCGGGCACGCGAGTCGAACAGCTTCAAAACTGATTTGTGAGGTGGTGCGCTCGGAGGATGTGGTTAGCTCTCGATATTTCAGACATCTTAGACAAGGTGCAGGCGTAAAAGCGCTTTGAGCCGCAAAAGCTATTTTGGCGGCTTCCCGTACCCGCCTCCGGATTAATCGCGAGCCGCCTAGCCAATCGGTAAACTCATCGCGCAGCCCAACTGGCAAGTTCAGCTTTATACGGTGTTTATACCCCGACAGCGCCTTTCCAATCGATCCTTTACGCCGACAGCCCTAGTTGATGATCAGCTCCACACCATCCGGAGACGATCATGCTGGACTTTATCTGCGTTGCTCTAGGCCTCACGTTCTTCGCAGCGATGATCTTTTACACCGCTGCCGCCGCGCGGATGTAGGAGCGCGCCATGGAACCGTTACTCGGCCTCGCCATCGCCATCGCTATCGGCGCCTACCTCGTCGTGACGCTGCTCTACCCCGAGCGATTCTGAAGACGCACTCTTCGCGGAGACACCTGCCATGACCGCTATCGGCTGGATTCAAATTGCCATTATTTTTGCACTTGTGCTGATATGCGTGAAGCCGCTCGGTGCATTCATGGCCAACGTGTTCGAGGGCAAGCGCACATTCCTGTCGCCACTTCTCGCCCCAATCGAGAGCACGTTCTATCGTCTGGCCGGCGTCGATCCGTCGCACGAGCAGACGTGGCGCGGCTATACGGTCGCCATGCTGGTGTTTAACGCCGCCGGCTTTCTTTTTCTTTACACTCTCATGCGCTTGCAGGATGTCTTCCCGCTCAATCCGCAAGGCTTCTCCGCCGTCCCGGCCGACCTCGCCTTCAACACCGCGACCAGTTTCGTCACCAATACCAACTGGCAGTCCTACGGGGGCGAGACGACAATGAGCCATCTGACGCAGATGGCCGGGTTAACGGTCCAGAATTTTATGTCAGCCGCAACGGGTATCGCGCTCGCACTTGCACTTGTGCGGGCTCTCGGCCGCTCCGGGGCGACAACGGTCGGAAATTTCTGGACCGATCTGACGCGCGGAACGCTCTACGTGCTCCTGCCGCTGGCGATCGTCACTGCCTTTGCCTATATCGCAACAGGATTACCGCAGACGTTACTCGGCTCCATGGACGCGACGACGCTCGAAGGCGCAAAGCAGACCATCGCTCTAGGCCCTGTCGCAAGCCAGGAAGCCATCAAACAGCTCGGAACGAACGGCGGCGGCTTCTTCAATGTCAACGCCGCGCATCCCTTCGAGAACCCCACCCCCATCAGCAACGTCATTTCGATCTGGGCGATGTTGCTGATTGCCGCAGCGCTCCCGTACACATTCGGCCGCATGGTCGGTGACACACGCCAGGGATGGTCGCTTCTTGCCGCGATGCTGACCATTCTGATCACCGGCGTTGCAATTGCATATTGGGCGGAGGCCTCCGGCAACCCGCTGCTCTCTTCGCTCGGCATCGAACCTTCTATGGGCAACCTAGAGGGGAAGGAAGTTCGCTTCGGCACAGCCATGTCAGCGCTCTACGCCGTAATCACCACCGGTCTTTCGTGCGGCGCGGTGAATGCCATGCACGATTCATTCACTCCGCTGGGCGGCATGGTTCCGATGATCATGATTCAACTCGGCGAGGTGCTGCCCGGCGGCACCGGTTCCGGCCTGTACGGCATGCTGGTTTTCGCGGTCGTCGCGGTCTTCATCGCCGGACTCATGGTCGGCCGGACGCCGGAATATCTCGGCAAGAAAATCGAAGCCAGGGAGATGAAACTCGCCATGCTGGCGCTGCTCATCCTGCCGCTGTCAATTCTCGGTTTCTCCGCTGCATCGGCCATGCTGCCTCTTGCGCTGGCCAGTCTGGCCAATGCAGGGCCACATGGTCTTTCGGAGATCCTCTACGCTTACTCGTCGGCGACGGGCAACAACGGCTCAGCATTCGCCGGTCTCAGCGCCAACACGCCCTGGTACAACATCACGCTTGGCCTTGCGATGCTGCTCGGACGGTTCGCCTACGTCGTGCCGGTGATGGCGATCGCCGGATCGCTGGTCGGAAACATCCGAGTC